>JAZSQG010000277.1:0-4818 GCA_045537855.1 Oscillospiraceae bacterium | reverse complement strand
AAGCCCCCTTCCTCCCAGCGGCGCAGGGCCCGCTCCAGCAGGCTCTCCCCCGCCAGAGGCAGCAGCAGTTTGTCCCGGCCCATGCGCCGGCTCCGGCCTCCGGCCAGGATCACAACGGTGTGCATATTCCCTTCCCCCTTTTCCTGCAGCCGTTCCCGCTGCCCGCCGGGCTTCGGGAAACCACGAGGCATCATAGCACCTTCCCGGCCCTTTGGCAAGTCGGGTGTAGATTCTGCGCCGAAAACGCCGCACTTTTATAGCGAAAACGCCGGGATTTTTGACTTGCATTATGTTTTTGCGTATGCTACACTTAATTAGTTGGTATGTAGTTTTTACACTTTACATACAAGGCACAGTATAGAAAGGAGTCGAAAGACTAAATGGTATTGTCGGAAAAGTACCAGCTCATCCAGAAACTCGCAAAGGATTTCTGCGAGGCCGAGATCCCGTCCGAACTGCAGGACAAGATCGATCAGACCGGCGAATATCCCCAGGAACTGCTGAAGAAGTTTGCTGATTATGGCTTCTTCGGTATCAAGGCCCCCAAGGAACTGGGCGGCCAGGGCGGCGACACCCTCGCCTACGTGCTCACCATCGAGCAGATCGCCCGGGTCAGCATGGTTTCCTCCATCTACGTCAGCGGCGCCAACTCCCTGGGCAGCGGCCCCCTCATGCTGGCCGGCACTCAGGAACAGCTGGAAAAGTATCTGGGCCCCGTGGCCCGCGGCGAAAAGTATCCCTGCTTCGCCCTGACCGAGCCCGGCGCGGGTTCCGACGCCGGCGGCGTCACCACCACTGCCGTCCGTGACGGCGATGACTGGATCATCAACGGCCGTAAGGCGTTCATCACCGCCGCCCCCATTTCTGACTTCGGCATCGTCTTTGCCAAGACCGATCCCAGCAAGGGCAGCAAGGGCATCACCACCTTCATCGTGGACATGAAGGCCCCCGGCGTCAGCTTCGGCAAGCCCGAAAACAAGATGGGCATCATCGGCTGCCCCACCAGCGATATCGTCTTCGAAGACGTCCGCGTTTCCGACGCCGACCGTCTGGGCGAGATCAACAAGGGCTTCTCCAACGCCATGAAGACTCTGGACTACGGCCGTCTGGGCGTTGCCGCTCAGTCCGTGGGCGTTGCCCAGGCCTGTCTGGACGAAGCCATCAAGTACGCCAAGGAGCGCAAGCAGTTCGGCAAGCGCCTGGCCGATTTCCAGGCCATCCAGTTCATGATCGCCGACATGGCCACCGAGCTGGAAGCTGCCCGCGAGCTGGTTTACAACGGCGCCGTGAAGAAGGACCTGAACGACCGTCAGGCCGGCATGTACTGCTCCATGGCCAAGTACTTCGCCTCCGAAGCTGCCAACCGCATCGCCTACAAGGCCCTGCAGATCCACGGCGGCTACGGCTACATCAAGGATTACCGCATCGAGCGTCTGTACCGCGACGTGCGCATCAACTCCATCTTCGAAGGCACCAGCCAGGTGCAGCAGATGGTTATTTCCGGCGCTCTGCTGAAGTAAGGAGGAACTACGAACCATGAAAATTATCGTTACCGCCAAGCAGGTTCCCGATACCAACGAGGTCAAGATCGACCCTGTTAAGCATACCCTCATCCGCGACGGCGTGCCCTCCATCCTGAACCCCGACGACGCCAACGCTCTGGAAGCGGCTCTGGCCCTGAAGGATCAGTACCCCGGCAGCACCGTCACCATCGTCTCCATGGGTCCCCCCCAGGCTCTGACCATGATCCGCGAATGCATCGCCATGGGCGCTGACGACGGCGTCCTCCTCTCCAGCCGCGCTTTCGGCGGCGCCGACACCTGCGCCACCAGCACCACCGTGGCCGCCGGCGTCAAGAAGGTTGGCGATTACGACATCATCTTCGCCGGCCGTCAGGCCATCGACGGTGACACCGCGCAGGTCGGCCCCCAGATGGCCATGCGTCTGGGCATCCCCGTGGTGAGCTACGTCCAGAAGGTCGTGGAAGTCAACACCGACGAGCACTACGCCATTGTCGAGCGTCAGCTCGAGGACGGCCACGAAGTGGTCAAGGTCTGCACCCCCTGCGTGCTGACCTGCGTCAAGGAACTCAACGAGCCCCGCTACATGACCGTCGGCCGCATCCTCTATGCCTGCGAAGAAGCCGACATCAAGGTCTGGAACGAGAAGGACGTGGAGCTTGATCCCGCCGACTGCGGCCTCAACGCTTCTCCCACCAAGGTCGACCGCAGCTTCACTCCCGACCCCAAGGGCAAGGGCGAGATGCTGTCCGGCAGCGTCAAGGAAATGGCTGCCACTCTGGTGAGCCGTCTCCGCGAGAAGCACGTTATCTAAGGAGGGAAATCAGAAATGGCCATTAACATTAATCCTGAAAAATGTGTAGGCTGCGGCCTTTGTGTGAAGGAATGCCCCTTTGAAGCCCTGACCATGACCACCGTCGACGGCAAGAAGGTCGCCGAGAGCGGCATGAGCTGCACCAACTGCGGCGTCTGCGTCGACAAGTGCCCCAAGGGCGCCATCGAGCGTACCGGCACCAGCATGACCAACGTGGACATCTCCGTGTACCACGGCGTGTGGGTCTATGCCGAGCAGCGTGAAGGCAAGCTCATGAACGTCGCCATCGAGCTGCTGGGCGAAGGCCGGAAGCTGGCCGACGACCTGGGCACCGAGCTCTGCGCCATCCTGGTGGGTGACCAGTGCGACGACCTGGTGGACGAACTGTTCGCCTACGGCGCCGAGAAGGTCTACTACGCCAACGACCCCGCGTTCAAGTACTACACCACCGACGGTTACACCACCGCCATCTACCGCGCCATCCTCAACTACAAGCCTGAGATCGTTCTCTACGGCGCCACCCACATCGGCCGCGACCTGGGCCCCAGCATCGCCGTCAAGTGCGGCACCGGCCTCACCGCCGACTGCACCAAGCTGGACATCGATCCCGAGACCAAGGAACTGCGCCAGACCCGTCCCGCCTTCGGCGGCAACCTGATGGCTACCATCATCTGCCCCGCCCATCGTCCTCAGATGTCCACCGTGCGCCCCGGCGTCATGGCCAAGCCTGAGAAGGTGGAAGGCCGCAAGGGCGAAGTCATCATGCTGCCCCAGAAGTTCAAGGCCGGCGAGATCCGCCAGGAAGTTCTGGAAGTCGTGAAGAAGGTCGGCGAAGTCGCCAGCCTCACCGACGCCAAGATCATCGTCTCCGGCGGCCGCGGCATCGGCGGCCCCGAGGGCTTCGATACCATCCGCGCTCTGGCTGACAAGCTGGGCGGCTCCATCGGCTCCTCCCGCGCCTGCGTGGACGCCGGCTGGATCGACCATGCCTTCCAGGTGGGCCAGACCGGCACCACCGTCAAGCCCGACCTGTACGTGGCCTGCGGCATCTCCGGCGCCATCCAGCACCTGGCCGGCATGCAGAACTCCAAGTACATCGTGGCCATCAACAAGAATGAGAACGCCCCCATCTTCGAAGTCGCCGACTACGGCATCGTGGGCGACCTGTTCAAGGTCATCCCCGCCATCATCGAAGAGCTGGACAAGTAAGTTCTCTCCGATCACAGCATAAGTATGATGCGGGGCGCAGCCCAAGGCAGCGCCCCGCATCCTCTGTAACCATCCCTCCCGCCCTTCCGGCGGATCAAACAGGAGGCAGTCCGTTTTGCGATACACTACCGTAGGCACCATGTTCCGTGACAGCGCCGCCCGTTTCCCCCAGCGCAGCTGCGTGGAAACGCCGGAGCTTTGCGCCAGCTATGCCGAGGTAGACCGTATCACCGACCGGATCGCCTCTTCTCTTTATCTCCGGGGCGTAAGAAGGGGCAGCCGGACCGGCATCTGGTGCAAGGACAGCCCCGCCTTCCTCTACCTTTATCTGGCCCTGGAAAAGCTGGGAGCCATCCCCGTTCTGCTGAACACCAGCCTGGGCGCCACGGAGCTGCGCGCCATGCTGGAAACCACGGAGGTCTCCCTGCTCTTTTACGATGACGGCTTCAAGGGCGTCTCCTTCCCCCAGCTGGTGCAGACCATGGGGCTGAAAAACGCCCTGTACATTCCGGATTTTCTGGCGCAGACGGAGGCGGAAGCCCCCCTGCCCCGGGAAGCGCTGGAAGAACTTTACGCCGCCGTGCAGCCGGAAGACCCGGATGTGATCATCTTCACCTCCGGCACCTCCGGGGCTGCCAAGGGCGTACTTACCACCCACTTTGCCCGGGTCAATGTGGCCCAGGCCCAGGTGGACACCATCGCCATGACGGAGCTGGATAAGCTCTGCGTGGCCATCCCCATGTTTCACTGCTTCGGCCTCACCGGCATCATTCTGGCCGCTCTCTGCTGCGGTGCCTGCCTGTACTTCCCCCCCGAGCGGCGCACCAAGCGCCTGCTGGAAGCTGTCTCCATCCACCGCTGCACGGTGTTCAGCGCCGTCCCCACCCTCTTTTCCGCCCTGCTGGGGCGGCGGGACCTGGCGGACTTCGACCTGAGCAGTCTGCGCACCGGCTACATCGGCGGCGCGGTGTACACCCCCGAGTTTTTCCACCGGGTGGAGCAGGCCCTGGGCATCTCCCTTGCCCCCTCCCTGGGGCAGACGGAGGCCACCGCCGGCCTCACCTTCATCTCCCCCGATGCGCCCATCCGGCTGCGGGAAAGCAGCGTGGGCCGCTTCCTGGAAGGGCTGGAGGGGCAGATCCGGGACATCCGCACCGGGGAAAGCCTCCCCGTGGGGCAGACGGGGGAAGTCTGCATCCGGGGCTTCAGCGTGATGCTGGGCTATGTCAATCAGCCGGAACTGACCCGTCAGACCCTGGAGGAGGACGGCTGGCT
>JAZSQG010000130.1:0-2121 GCA_045537855.1 Oscillospiraceae bacterium | reverse complement strand
CATCGAGATCGCCCCCGGCATGGATCTGGAGAAGGACATCCTGGCCAACATGGACTTCCGTCCCGAGATCAGCCCCGACCTGAAGCTGATGGACCCCTCCATCTTCTGCGAGACCTGGGGCGGCCTGGCTGCCTCCTTCGAGGGCTAAGGGCTCGCTTCCGAATACGAAGACCCACGCAAACTACACACAAACCGGCGCGGCTGCAGTCGCGCCGGTTTTTTGCGCCTTTTGCAAAAACTTTTCCCCAAACCCTTGACACTGACGCTGCGTAAGATGTTAGCCTGCAGGCAGAACCGGGGGCTTCGCAAGTCTTCACCCCCGCGAGAAGGAGGGAATACCATGCGTAAGATGCTATCCATGCTCCTGCTGCTGGGCCTCTGCCTCAGTCTGCTTCTGGGCGGCTGCAGCTTTGGCGCTGCCCGAGGGCCCGAAGCGCCGGACTTCTTCCGCAGTCTTTACCCGGAGGCGGAAGTTACGGTGGAGGAAGACGGCAGCCTCCGCCTGAAGGGGCCGGACTATAGCCTGCACATCGTTCCCGAAACTTCGCCGAAAGCGGAATGGAACCCCAATCTGGGGGTGGAGGCTGCGGAGCTGACGAAGCACTGGCTCCGCCTGGACACCAGCAGCGTCACCGGCATCATCCTCCGGGAGCCCCGCATCAGCGGCATCAGCCTGTATACCCTGCTGGATGGGCAGTGGTGGCCCATCCCCTTTTCCCGGACAGACACCTCGGACCTGCGCTGGATCTGCGAAGGACGGGGCGGCTCTCTGGCCATCCCCCTCACCATCGGCCGCTGGCAAGCGCTGCCTGAGGGAGATTACCGCATCCTGCACCGGGATGAACTTCGGGACGGCGCAGACTTTTCCATGGACTTCCGCCTCAGCCGCAGTGAGGACAGCCTCCTTGTCCACTGCAGCAGCAGCCCGGAGGGGCAGACCGTGACGAAGACCCTGAGCTGGGAGGCGGGCGACGAAGCAGAGCCCGGAAGCGAGCAGATCCGCCTGCGGCTGGCCGCCCGAGAGGAAGACCGGCCCGCAGGCTGGCAGGAGGTGGAGACCCGGGTCCTCCGGGATGCCGACAAGGGCAGGACGGTCTGGGAATTCCGGGCCGGGGAGGAGCTGCTGCGCATTTCCTGGCGGGAGCTGAACGGGACGGAAATCGAATTGATGCAGGCCGTGCTGGCGGATACGGAGGACGCCCGGCGCATCCGCATCTGGTCGCAGGACTTCCGGGAGGGGGAAAGCGTGGCCGTGGCCTATCAGCGGGAGGACTGGTTCCTTCCCGATCCCCCCGAGCCGGCAGCCTGGTACGTCTTTTACGCGGAAAGTCCGGGCCGGGACTACCCCGCCCTGCTGGAGCTTCTGGAGGCGCTGGAGCTGAGCGCCTATTACTGGGAAAGCATCTACAATGGCTGGCAGGTCCGCTTCCACGTTCCCGGCTGAGTGCCCACCGCCCATGAAACGCCGAAAAAGGAGAAACTGCCATGAAAAAACTGCTCATTTCCCTGATCTGCCTGAGCCTTCTGCTGGGAGGCTGCAGCCTGCGCCGACCGGCGGAAGACCCGGTGACGGCCTATTACGGGAGCCTTTATGCCGGGCGCACGGTCACCCGGGCGGAAGACGGCAGCATCCGCATCAGCCGCCCAGAGGGCGAAGACCTCACCGTGGAAGCCCGGGATGTGCCCCCTGTCAGCACGGAGGAGGCACGCTGCGAGATCGAGTCCGTGGACCGGCTGCAGCTTTACTGCCGGGTGTGGAATGAAAGCGGGCAGGAGCGGGAAGTGCCCCGCCTCAGCACCGCAGCCCTCTATGTATCTCTGGAGGGGAAATGGTGGCCGGTGCCCCTCATGTGGGTTGAAGCTGCCATTCAGGCCTGGCTCCAGCCGGGGGAAAGCGTGCTGCTGCCCATCCCCCTGAGCTACGGCTGGCAGGAACTGCCCGCCGGGGAATACCGCCTCGTCCACGGGGGCGAACTGCCCTTCAGCCTGGATTTCAGCCTCCGGCGCAGCGAAAGCGGCGACAGTATCAATGGCACCTTCCCCATCCCCGAAGCCAATTCCACGGACCTGGAGCCGAAGGAGGAAGCGGTACGCTTCTCCCTGCGGGGCAAGCCCGAGGGC
>JAZSQG010000253.1:0-3282 GCA_045537855.1 Oscillospiraceae bacterium | reverse complement strand
ATACAATTAAGGCAGAAAAGAAGAATCTATCAATTTTTGCCGATGCAATTCAGAGTATTCAAAGCGGACACACGGTTTCTGTATCCGGGGTTACAATATTGGAGAACATGCATGAGCATGGAGAAACGTGCTTGATTTGTAAGCTGAAGTAAGACGGTTTACAAATACCATTAAGCTTTCTATCAGCAGTTCTCAAGGATTTGAGCAACTGCTGATAGAAAGTAGTCTCCATTACTTGTGTCTGTCCTCAATTGCCATCTTGAGCCTGTGCGGTTCAGTGCCAATATACGGCTGTGTGACTGCTGCGGAGCTATGACTTGATTTGCGGGCTTTCGGCACTTTCCTAATAACGAATCCCCCATAATCTCCATGTCTTTTTGCAAAACTCTTTGCCGTCCGCTCACTGTCCTGGGTGTGATAAAAACGGATAATATTGCATTCGTCACCGGACACTAAAATCAGAATTCTATGTGGTGCAAGCTCTGATAATTCGTAATATTCAGGCCTTGCGTACCGTTTCAACCACAGAATATGAAAACGACCTTGCAGGGATTTCTCTCTGCAAGGTCGCACTGTTTATGCGGTGCTCGTTTCAGGCAGAATCAACGGTTTTATAAAAAACCTGATAAATCATGTTGCCACGAAACAGGACAGGATATGCTTATCGGGGATATTGGATCTGCGCCTGGGCGGCGGCAAGGCGGGCGATGGGCACCCGGAAGGGGGAGCAGGAAACATAGTCAAGGCCCGTGCGGTGGCAGAATTCCACGCTGCTGGGTTCGCCCCCGTGCTCGCCGCAGATGCCCAGATGGATGTCTGGGCGCTGGGCGCGGCCCAGCTTCGCAGCCAGCTCCACCAGCTTGCCCACGCCGTTCCGGTCCAGCCGCTCGAAGGGGTCCACCTCGAAAATTTTGCTGTCGTAGTAGGCGGGGAGGAACTTGGCGGCGTCATCCCGGCTGAAGCCGAAGGTCATCTGGGTCAGGTCATTGGTGCCGAAGGAGAAGAACTCCGCCTCTTTGGCGATCTCATCGGCGGTGAGGGCCGCTCTGGGGATCTCGATCATGGTGCCCACCAGATAGCGCATGTCGGAATCCTGCTCCGCGATGAGCCGGTCGGCCACGGCGGTGACGAGATTCTTGACATACTTCAGTTCCTTCACTTCGCAGACCAGAGGGATCATAATTTCCGGCACGATGTCCCAGCCGCAGTCCCGGCGGACATTCAGGGCCGCTTCGATGATGGCCCGGGCCTGCATCTCGGCAATTTCGGGGTAGGTCACAGGCAGGCGGCAGCCCCGGTGGCCCATCATGGGGTTCACTTCGTGGAGGGCGCGGATGCGGTCCTCCAGCTCCGCCACATCCCGGCCCATCTCTTTGGCCAGGGCGGCGATCTCCTCCGCATCGGTGGGGAGGAACTCGTGGAGCGGGGGATCCAGCAGGCGGATGGTGACGGGCCTTCCCTCCATGGCCCGGTAGATGCCCTCAAAGTCACTGCGCTGCATGGGCAGCAGCTCATTCAGGGCGGCCCGGCGCTCCTCCTCCGTGTCGGAGAGGATCATCCGGCGCATCACGGGGATGCGGTCGTAATCAAAGAACATATGCTCCGTGCGGGTCAGGCCGATGCCCTCGGCTCCCAGACGGATGGCCCGGGCCGCGTCGGCGGGGGTGTCGGCATTGGTGCGCACGCCCAGGCTGCGCACCCGGTCGGCCCACGCCATCACCGTGGCGAAGTCGCCCCCCATGGAGGCTTCCACCCGCGGCAGGGCTCCGATATAGACTTTACCCGTGGAGCCGTCGATGCTCATCACGTCCCCCTCCCGGACGGTATGGCCGCCCACGGTGAGGTACTTTTCCTTTTCGTTGATGCGCACGGCAGCGCAGCCGCTGACGCAGCAGGTGCCCATGCCCCGGGCCACCACGGCGGCGTGGCTGGTGCGCCCGCCGGTGGCGGTGAGGATGCCCTGGGAGGCGGCCATGCCCTCGATATCCTCGGTGGTGGTCTCGTTGCGCACCAACAGGACGGGGCCCTCCGCTGCGGCGGCCCGGGCCGCTTCGGCGGTGAAGTACACCCGGCCGCAGGCGGCGCCGGGGCTGGCGGCCAGACCCGTGGCCACGCTCTCCGCTTCCCGGAGGGCGGCGGGGTCAAACTGGGGATGGAGCAGGGCGTTGAGCTGGTTGGGCTCCACCTTCATGAGGGCTTCTTCCTCCGTGAGGATGCCCTCCTTCACCATGTCCACGGCGATCTTCAATGCCGCCACGGCGGTGCGCTTGGCACTGCGGGTCTGGAGCATGTAGAGCCGGCCCCGCTCGATGGTGAACTCCATGTCCTGCACATCTTTATAATGCTTTTCCAGCTTCTTGGCGATCTCGGTGAACTGGGCGTAGGCGCCGGGGTTGGTATCCCGGAGCTGGTCGATGGTCTGGGGCGTGCGCACGCCGGCCACCACGTCCTCGCCCTGGGCGTTCATGAGGAACTCCCCGTAGAACACGTCTTCGCCGGTGGCGGGGTCCCGGGAGAAGGCCACGCCGGTGCCGCAGTCATCCCCCATGTTGCCGAAGACCATGCGCTGCACGTTCACGGCGGTGCCCCAGTCGGAGGGGATGCCGTTCATGCGGCGGTAGTAGATGGCCCGGTCGTTGTTCCAGCTGCGGAACACGGCCTTCACCGCTCCAAGGAGCTGCTCCCGGGGATCACTGGGGAAGTCGGAGCCCACCTGGGCCCTGTACTCGGCCTTGAAGGCCTCCGCCAGCTCCCGCAGGTCTTCCCAGCTGAGCTGGGTATCCAGCTCCACGCCCTTGCGCTGCTTCATTTCGCTGATGAGGTCCTCGAAGTGCTTCTTGCCCACTTCCATGACCACGTCGGAATACATCTGGATAAAGCGGCGGTAGCAGTCCCAGGCCCAGCGGGGATTGCCGGAGAGGCGGGCCATATGCTCCGCCACCTCTTCGTTGATGCCCAGATTCAGGATGGTATCCATCATGCCGGGCATGCTGGCCCGGGCGCCGGAGCGGACGGAGACCAGCAGGGGGTCCGCCGGGTCGCCCAGCTTTTTGCCGCACTGCTCTTCCAGCAGATTCAGGTACTCAAAGATCTGCGCCTCGATCTCCGGAGCGATGACTTCCCCGTCTGCATAATAGCGGGTGCAGGCCTCGGTGGTGATGGTGAAGCCCTGGGGCACAGGCATGCCGGCCCGGGTCATTTCTGCAAGTCCGGCGCCCTTTCCTCCCAGAAGCTCCCGCATATCCGCATTGCCTTCCCGGAAAAGATACACATATTTCATAC
>JAZSQG010000363.1:0-1857 GCA_045537855.1 Oscillospiraceae bacterium | reverse complement strand
CAATGATGTAGATGCCGTTGCGCTCCATATAAATGTAGGACGCCATCTTGGGGTTCCAGCGACGGGTCTGGTGGCCGAAATGCACGCCGGCCTCCAGCAGCTGCTTCATGGATACGACTGCCATAGTAAATTTCCTCCTTTTTGTTTATTACCCTCCACAAGGTCCATTTTCACCGCCCGGAAAGCCCCGGGAACATGGCAAAAACAATGCTTGTGTGCGTAATGCCGATAAATTATAGCAAGGTCTTTCCTAAAGTGCAAGTCCTTTTTTCGCTTTTTTGGGCTTTTTTCATTGACTTCCCCCCGCCGGAGGATATAATACCTTACAGAGCATAACGCCCCCGGCCCTCCGGGCCGCTCCGGCGATAAAGAAAGGAAATCGGATATGGAACTGAAGCACAGAAAAGACATGGACCCCGCCTATCAGTGGGATTTTACCCATATTTATCCCGATCATGCGGCCTGGGAAGCCGCCATGGCGGAAGCCGCCGAAGGGCTTAAGGCCGTCAGCGCTGTCCGGGGAACCCTGGGCACCTCTCCCGAAGCCCTGAAGCAGGGACTGGATACCGTCTATGCCGTGAGCCAGAAGCTGGAGCTGAGCATGATCTATGCCATGCTCCACCACTCTGCCGACGGCGGCGACAGCAGTTATCAGGAAATGAACGCCCGGGCCAGCGACCTTGCCGCCGCTTTCAATGCCGCTGCCAGCTTCCTGAATCCCGAGCTTCTGGCCATTGACGAGGAGACCCTCCGCAGCTGGCTGGAGCGGGAGGAGCTGAAGACCTACCGCCACACCGTGGAGGATATCTGCCGCGCCCGGGCCCACACCCTGGACGCCAGCACCGAAAACCTGCTGGCCAATCTCCGCCGCGCCGCCTCCGCCCCCTCCGACGCTTTCAATATGATGCAGGCGGTGGACATGGTCTTCCCGGAGATCCAGGACGAACAGGGCAACACCGTCCGCCTCACCAACGGCAATTTCGGCGTGTACCGGGAAAGCGCCGACCCCCGGGTGCGCAGGGACGCCTTTGAAGCCTATTTCGGCGCCTTTGAGCAGTATAAGAACACCCTCTGCGCCCTTTACAGCGGCAGCGTGAAGTATGACAATTTCTCCGCTAAGACCCGGGGCTATGAGGGCGCCTGCCAGGCTTCCCTGTTCCAGAGCAATGTCCCCGTCTCCGTCTATGACAGCCTCATCGAAGCCGTCCATGAAAGCCTCCCCGCCATGAAGCGCTATCTGGCCCTGCGGCAGAAGATCCTGGGTCTGGACACCCTGAATCTCTGGGATCTCTACTGCCCCATCGTGGAGGAAGTGGACTATAAGGTGCCCTTTGAGGACGCCAAGACCCTGGTGAAGGAAGCTCTGAAGCCGCTGGGTCAGGAGTATCAGGCTCTGCTGGACCGGGCCTACAGCGAACAGTGGATGGATGTTTACGAAAACAAGGGCAAGGACAGCGGCGCCTTCTCCTGCGGCGTCTTCGGCGTGCATCCTTACGTGCTGCTGAACTATACCGACACTCTGGAGGACGCCTTCACCGTGGCCCATGAGCTGGGCCATGCCATGCACAGCTACTTCAGCGACCGGGACAACGACTATGTCAACGCCGGCTACGCCCTGCTGGTGGCGGAAGTGGCCTCCACCGTCAACGAAGTGCTGCTCTCCAAGTACCTGCTGAAGACGGAGACCGATCCCCGCCGCCGGGCTTATGTGCTCAACCGCTTCCTGGAGGGCTTCCGCACTACCCTGTACCGCCAGACCCTCTTTGCCGAGTTCGAGCGCATCGCCCATGAGATGGACGATGCCGGAAAGCCCCTCACTGCCGCCTCTCTCAGCAAGGTCTACCACGACCTGAACGC
>JAZSQG010000086.1:0-4376 GCA_045537855.1 Oscillospiraceae bacterium | reverse complement strand
AACCGCCCGGCAGGACCGCATTGCGGAGACTTCCCGCACGCTGGAGGAGCTGGACCGGCGCTATCCCCAGCCGAATGCCTTCGCCGTGGATGTGTGCATGGACGGGCGGCAGGGCATCGCCGGGCTGGAAATGGCGGAGGTGCGGCCCGAGCCCTATGCCCGGGGCGGCATGCTGGACTTTGCTTCCGGGGAGGAAGGGCGGGAAGGGGTCACGAGCCTCTTCGCCTTTCCCCAGACGGGGAGCGCCACCCTCTTTCAGGAATACCTCCTCTCGGAGGTGGGCTACGAAAAGCGCACGGAGCTGACCAAGCTGCGCACGGAACTCACGAAGCTGCCCCTCAGCGGTGCCGGTGAGCTGCTCAGCCTGCGGGACGCCCTGCGCTTTTACCGCTGCGCCGCCGACTTTGCCCGGAAGTTCCGGGACCTGGGCCTCCCCGTCTGCGCCCCCATCCCCGGGGAGGGCAGCGTGCTGGAGGTGCAGGACAGCTGCCTGCCGGAGCTGGCCCTCAGCGGCCGGGAAGCGCCGGTGTGCAACTCGCTGAAGCTGGAGCAGGGAGGCGTGTGCCTCATCACCGGCCCCAACAGCTCCGGCAAGACCAGCTTTCTCATTCAGGCGGGCCAGCTGCTGTTTCTGGCCCATCTGGGCTGCCTCATTCCCGGGCGGGAAGCCTCCTTCCGGCCCCGGGACGCCCTGCTCACCCTCTTCGCCGCCGGCGAGAGCGAAACGGGGGAGGACAGCCGCATGGGCATGGAGGTGCTGCGTATCCGGGAGCTTAGCGCCAGAATGACGCCCCGGAGCATCGTCCTGCTGAACGAACCCATGACCAGCACCAGCGCCGAGGAGGGAACCGGCATCTGCGCCGAGCTTCTCTGCTCTCTGGCGGGCAAAAATGTGCCCGTGATGCTGGTCACCCACTTCACCCAGGTCTACCCCCGCCTGCTGGAGGGGCTGGGCGAACTGGGGCTCACGGAGCGCCTGCAGAGTCTGGTGATGACGGTGGAGGAAGGGCCCCAGGGCCTGCGCTATCTCTACAAGCTCAGGGAGGCGCCGCCGCCCCCCTCCAGCCACGCCCGGGCGGTGGTGGCGGCCCGGGGCGTGACCCTGCACAATATGCTCAGCCGCCTGCACGAACTGGGTGTGGGCGTGCAGCCCGAACATCCCGGCTGGGACGCAGTCCGCCGGGGCGTCTTTGACTGAGAAAGGAGGCCGTGACAGATGGCTTATCTGCTGTATCCCCCCGGATATCTTCCTGCGGAGGGCAGCCTTCCGCCCCTGACGGTGGAAGACCTGCAGCTGGAACGCATGGCCGAGTGCATGTCCCCCTCCCATTATTATAAAGTAACGCCTCAGGAACTCAACGCCCTCCTGAGCACCGACCCGGAGGTGCTGCGCTATCGGCAGGCCGTCATGGCGGAGCTGCTGGAGCAGCCCGCTCTGGAAGGCGCCATGGAGCGGCTGCTGGGTGCCATTGACGGCTGGGAGAGCCGCAGCGGCGGCATCCGCCGGGGGCTGGACAGCTTCGCCGTGGGCCTGAATCTGGAGGATTTCTCCTGGCTGGAGGGCTGCCTGCAGAAGATCGGCAATGCCTGCAGCGACTTTGAAGCCCTCCCCCTGCGCAGTGCGGGCCTCCGGGCGCTGGCGGAAAGCCTGCGGGAGATCCGCTACAGTGCGCAGTTTCAGTCCGTGGAAGCGGACTTCCGGGCCCTTTGCGCCGGACATGTTTCTCCTTCGAAGCTGCGCCTTGGCTACAATCTGGATAAAAGCCTGAAGCCCAGCCGCCTGAAGCTGCTGCGGATGGAGGCTTACGCCGGGGACCTGGAAAAGGGCAAGGGGAAAAAGAGCGCCCCGGAGAACCGCCGCCTGACCCTGACCCAGCGGGCTTTGGAGATGGACGCCATGCTCCTGCAGAAGGCGGTCTCCTCCGCCTCCCAGTCCATTTCCGGCTTCGTCATGCGCGTCACCGGCCCCCTGCGCAGCCTGAAAAAGGAACTGATTTTCTATCTGGCGGGGCTGAAGCTCTGCCGCAGCTGGCAGGCCATGGGTCTGCCCCACTGCTTCCCCACCCTTTGTGACATGGAGGAGCGCGCCTTTGAGGCGGAGGGCCTCTTCAGTCCCCTGCTGGTGGCGGGAGGCCGGGAAAAGGTGGTCTGCAACGACATCGCCTTCGCCCCCGGCGGGGAGCTCATCATCCTCACCGGGGCCAATCAGGGGGGCAAGACCGTCTTTCTCCTCTCCGTGGGTCTGGCCCAGTGGCTGGCCCAGCTGGGGCTCATGGTGCCCGCCGCCCGGGCCACGGTCAGCCCGGCGGAAAACATCCTCACCGTCTTTGCTCCCAACAGCACCCAGCGTACCAGCCGGGGCCTGCTGGCGGAGGAGGCGGGGCGCATCGCCGCCGCCGTGGGGCAGGTGAGCAAGTACAGCATGGTGCTCTTCAACGAGCCCCTTACCTCCACCGGCCCGGAGGAGACCCGCTCCATCTCCGGGGAGGTGCTGGCCGTGTTCAAGGCCGCCGGGGTCCGGGGCCTCTGGGTGACCCACGTCTTCGAGCTGGCCGCAAAGCGGCATCTGCTGGAAGAGGCCATCCCATGGGGCAGCGCCATGGGCAGCCTGCGCATCCTCCTGCAGGAGACGGAGGCCGGCAGCGAAAGCACCTACCGGGTGCTTCGGGGCGAGCCGGATTTAGACACCCCCGCCTATGACGCCCTGCGCCGGGGCGGCGTGACCCTGTAAGCAGAAAGGAAGAAGGGTTCCATGTTTACTCCGCAATATCCCGCCCTCTGCGCACCCCTGCGCCTTCGGGGGCTGACACTGAAAAACCGCATGGCCGCAGCCCCCATGGGCTATCCCGAGCTCACGGCGGAGGGCCTCCTCACCCGGGATGCCATCGCCTTTTACGAGCTGCGGGCCAAAGGCGGCGCCGCCATCGTCACCGTGGGGGAAGCCGTGGTGCACTATGCCACCGGCAGGAGCCACGGCAGGAGCATCAACCTCTCCCATCCCGATGTGCTGGCGGGTCTGACCCAGCTGGCCCGGGCCATCCGCCGCCACGGGGCCGCCGCCAGCATCGAGCTGGCCCACGGGGGCAAATTTTCCGCCGTGGACAGCCTCCCCGGGGAGCGGAAGCGGGACGCGGTGAAGTACGGCCCCGTGGACGAGACCCTGCCCGATGGGAGCCGGGTGCTGGAAATGCCCAAAGAGATGATCCGGGAGATCGTGGAAGCCTACGGCAAAGCCGCCGCGCTGGTCAAGCGGGCGGGCTTTGACATGCTGCTGGTCCACGGGGGCCACGGCTGGCTGCTGGAGCAGTTTTATTCCCCGGCCACCAACACCCGGCAGGACGAGTACGGCGGCAGCCGGGAGAATCGGGCCCGCCTCCTGCTGGAGGTGCTGGAGGCCATCCGCGCCGCCGTGGGGGAGGATTTCCCCATCGAGCTGCGCATGAGCGCGGAGGAGAGCTTCCCCGGTGGCTATGACCTGCAGGAAGCGGTGGAGCTGGCAAAGCTGGTGGAGGACAAGGTGGACATGCTCCATGTCTCCGCCGGCTCCAATGAAGACAGTTTTTATGAGACCCACCCCTCCATGTTCATGGAGCGGGGCTGCAACGTGCGCTTCGCCGAGGAGATCAAAAAGCATGTGCGCATCCCCGTGAGCACCATCGGTGCCCTGAACGAGCCGGAGGATATGGAGGCCATCATCGCCTCCGGCCGGGCGGATGTGGTCTATATGGGCCGGGCCCTGCTGGCCGACCCCGAGCTGCCCCGAAAAACCGTGCAGGGCCGGACGGACGAAATTCTGCGCTGCATGCGCTGCTTCACCTGTCTGGCGGAGCGGATGCTCACCCAGACCCGCATCTGCGCCCTGAACCCCCAGATCGGCCGGGAGGTGGAGGCACTTTCCGCCCCCCTGCCCACCACGCCGAAACGGGTGCTGGTGGCCGGCGGCGGCGTGGGCGGCATGGAAGCGGCGCTCACGGCGGCAAAGCGGGGCCATCAGGTGCTGCTCTGCGAGAAGGAAGCCGAACTGGGCGGCGCCCTCCGGGGCGACCGGAACATCCCCTTCAAGCGGGACGCCTGGAACATGGTGAAGACCCTGGAGCATGCTCTGTCCCTCAGCGGCGCGGAAGTGCGCCTGAACACCCCCGTGGATGCGGACTTTGTCCGGGCCTGGGAGCCGGATGTGCTCATCGTGGCCCTGGGCGGCGAGCCCATCGCCCCCTTCCGGGGCAGTAATGTGGTGCTGGGCGGCATGCCCGAGCCCACCAAGACCGGGCAGAAGGTGGCGGTGCTGGGCGGCGGCATGGTGGGCAGCGAAGAAGCGGTGCACCTTGCCATGCAGGGGAAGGATGTCACCCTGGTGGAGCTGGCCGACACTGTAG
>JAZSQG010000088.1:0-1657 GCA_045537855.1 Oscillospiraceae bacterium | reverse complement strand
CTGAGCAGCATGCAGGGGGAAACACTGGAAATCCGGGGGCGGCACGACCCCTGCATCGTCTTCCGTGCCGTAGCAGCGGTGGAAGCCGCGGCAGCCCTGGTACTGCTGGATCTGATACTGGAACAGGAGGAAACCTCATGGACCTGAAAGAAATTCGCGGAAAACTGGATGAAATCGATGCATCCATTCTGGAGCTGTTCCTGCAGCGCATGGCGCTGGCAGATCAGGTGGCAGCGCACAAGAAGAAATTCAATCTCCCGGTGCTGGACAAGGGCCGGGAGCGGAGCATCCTGTGGGAGATGAGCCAACGGGCCGGCGAGCACGGGGATGCGGCCTATGCCCTCTTCACCCGGCTGCTGGACCTGTCCCGGGCAAGGCAGAATGCCCTGCTGGCGCAGGATTCCCCGGTGCTGGAGCGCATTGCCCGGGCCACGGCGGAAGCTTCGGAACGCTTCCCCGGGAAGGCCACGGTGGCCTGTCAGGGGGTGGAGGGCTCCAATGCCCAGGCCGCCTGCGACAAGCTCTTCCGCCAGCCCGGCATCTTTTATGTGACCAATTTCGCCACGGTCTTTGACGCAGTGGCCTCGGGCCTCTGCCAGTTCGGCGTGGTGCCCATCGAAAACAGCTATAACGGCTCGGTGCGGGAGGTCTACCGCCTGCTGCAGGAAAAGGGCTGCGCCATCGTCCGCAGCACCACCCTCCCCATCCGCCACTGTCTGCTGGGAAAGCCCGGGGCAAAGCTCAGCGACATCCGCAATGTCTACTCTCATCCCCAGGCCCTGGGCCAGTGCAGCCGTTACCTCTCGGAGCTTTCCGTGCGCAGCGTGCCCTGGGAAAACACCGCCACGGCGGCCAAGGTGGTGGCTGCCCGGGGCGACCTGGAGGATGCGGCCATCGCCTCCCCCATCTGCGCGGAGCTCTACGGGCTGGAGGTTCTGGCGGAGGACATTCAGGACAGCGAGCATAACTACACCCGCTTCCTCTGCATCGCCAGAGAGCCCAAAATCTATGCAGGCGACCGGCGCATCAGCCTTCTTTTCCGCTGTCCCGACAGCCCCGGAGCCCTCAGCGACATCCTCAACCTGCTGGCCGCCCAGGGCGTGAATATGCGGAAGCTGGAGAGCAGCCCCCTGCCCAGGAAGGAGGAGGAATTCCAGTTCTTCCTGGAGCTGGACGCCGACCTGCGGGAGCCGGGGATCCCGGAGCTGCTGGCGGAGCTGGAGCGGCGCTGCAAACACTTCACCCTGCTGGGCTGCTACAGCGAAGTGTGACGCCCATGAAGTACGGACTACTGGGGCGAAAGCTGGGCCACAGCCACTCGCCGGAACTGCACCGGGCCTTCGGCTGCCCGGATTACGAACTCTTTGAAGTGGAGCCGGAGGGGCTGGAAACCTTTCTCCGGCGGGAAGACATTGCCGGTCTCAACGTCACCATCCCCTATAAGCGCGCTGTGCTGCCCTATCTGCAGGCCCTCAGCCCGGAGGCGGAGGCCATCGGCAGCGTGAGCACCAGTGTCCGCCGCCCGGACGGCAGCCTCTGGGGGGACAATACCGACGCACGGGGGCTCAACTGGGCGCTGGAGCGGGCGGGCATCCAAATGGCTGGAAGGAAAGTGCTGATCTTCGGCTCCGGCGGCGCATCCCTGGCCGTGCGGGGC
>JAZSQG010000054.1:0-4139 GCA_045537855.1 Oscillospiraceae bacterium | reverse complement strand
CAACGTGGTCATCCGCATCCCGGTGTCCTATCTGCTGGCTTTCCTGACCAAAACCGAGCTGTATCCCCACGGCAACCCGGACATCATCTATTCCAGCATGCTCATCGCCTTCGTCTGCAACTCCCTCGCCACCGTGTTCTTCTACCGCCGGGGCAAGTGGAGAGAGCGCTCCGTCATCTGAGCAGCACCTTAGATACATAAACAGCAGCGCCCCACAGCCAAAGGCCGTGAGGCGCTGTTTCTTCATGTTTCGGGGGTTTCCCGCTCCAGCCGCAGGGAGGCTTCCAGCAGGCCCCACAGGGCCCAGAAGAAACCGCCGTTTCCCGGCATGGAAATGCCGAAAAAGGCCTGGATGCAGTAGCACAGGAGGCAGGCGCCGCAGATGGCGGCGGAAGCCGAGCGGCTTTTCAGCCAGCGCAGCAGGCTACAGCCTAAAGCCGCAAGGTAAAAGAGAAGCCCCGGAAGCCCCTGATTGATGAGGATATTCAGATACTCGTTGTGGGCGCAGTCGATGCTTCGGGTGAGGACGCTGCCGTCGGGCAAAACCCGGGTGAAGGGCTCGGTCATCCGATGGCCGAAGGTATCCGGACCGCCCCCCAGCAGGAGCCGGTCCGGCAGCAGGGCCAGTGCCCTGCGCCAGATAAAGATGCGCCCCGAGCCGAAGCTGTCCTCCGCCCGGCCCCGCAGCAGAGCGTGGGCCTCGCCGAGCATGCCCCCGAAATCGCAGCAGTACACAAGCAGCAGAAACAGGAGGGCCAGCAGCACCAGCAGCAGGAGCAGACGCCGCCTGCCCTGCCGCTCCAGGGGCAGCAGCACCGGCAGGGCCAGGAGGCTGCCCGCCAGAGCCCCCAGCTGGGCGCCCTGTACCTGGCAGGCCAGCAGCACCCCCAGGCAGAGGGCCGCCGGAAGGAGCAGCAGGGGCCTGCGCAGGCGCAGCGCCCCCGCCCAGAAGGCGGGAAAGGCCATGCACAGGAGGGCAGCGCTCATCCCCGCATTGCCGGTGAGGCCCAGAAAGGCACCGTTATAATCCCGGAAGCGCCCGGACCAGCGCAGTGCGCCGGGAAACAGGCCCAGAGGATTCAGGTCCCAAAGCTGCAGGATACAGACGATACAGTTCAGGCTCATGGCCCCGGCAAAAACATACAGGAGCATTTTTTCCGGCCTTGCCCAGTGGGCCAGCAGCAGACAGCTCAGGCAGTACAGGGTCAGGGTCAGCATCCCCTCGTCCCGCCCTCCGAAGAGCAGGGCCTCTCCCCGCCAGGGGGAGCAAAGGGCGCTGATCAGGCTCCACAGCCAGAAGAGCAGCAGCGGCAGCGCCGCCGGGCTCCACCGCGCCGGTTTTTCCGGCTTCCCCCGCAGGGCGCAATACAATGCCCCCGCCGCGAAAAGCCCCGCCAGCAGCAGGTAAAGCAGCAGTTTTGCATCGGTGATGCGCGTATAGCCGCCGGGCCCGAAGCCCAGCAGAAACAGGGTAGCCAGTGCTGGCAGATAGATCCGGCACAGCCCCTTCATCGTAAGACTTTTCATACCCCGATTTTAGCACTTCCCGACCCGTCTGGCAATGCGCAGAAGCCTAAAACTCCTTGCTCATCTCCCGCCGCAGCCGGGAAATAATGCGCTTTTCCAGCCGGGAAATATAGCTCTGGGAGATGCCCAGGTCGTCGGCCACCTCCTTCTGGGTCTTTTCTCTGCCCCCCGCCAGGCCGAAGCGCATGACAATGATGCGCCTCTCCCTGCCGGGGAGCCGGCTCACCGCCCGGCGCAGGAGCAGCCGGTCCGTCTCTTCCTCCAAGGGCTGCATCACCGCGTCCTCGTCTGTCCCCAGCACCTCACCCAGCAGCAGTTCGTTGCCGTCCCAGTCGGTATTCAGAGGTTCATCGAGGCTCACCTCCGTCTTTCGGGCGGCGGTCTTGCGCAGGAACATGAGGATCTCGTTTTCAATGCAGCGGGAGGCATAGGTGGCAAGCTTGATATTTTTGTCCGGGTCAAAGGTGCTCACGGCCTTGATGAGGCCCACCGCCCCGATGCCCACCAGGTCTTCGATGCCCACGCCGGTGTTCTCAAAGCGCTTCGCCACGTAGACCACCAGCCGCAGGTTCCGCTCGATGAGGGTCTTTCTGGCCTGCTCATCCCCCGCCTTCAGGGCCCGGATGCAGGCTTCCTCCTCCCCCTTCGACAAAGGCGGCGGCAGGCTTTCCCCGCCGCCCACATACATCACCGGAGCGCCCCCGGCCTTCAGCAGCACACGCAGACGCTGCAGGAGTTTCTTCAGCATCATCCTTCCTCCTCTCCGTTCATCAGGGCCGTGCAGCCGGAGCGGGCGGCGATGGGCCGGGGCGACATGGCCGCCCAGTAACCCCGGCGCAGTTCCCCGTCCACATAGACCGCCTCCGGCCGGAAGGCCAGCAGAAAGCCCTCTCCGTCCACGGTGCGGTAGGGCAGCAGGCGAAAGCCGCCCCCCAGCTCCACCAGCCGCAGTTCCGCCGGAAGATGGCGGCTGCGCAGCAGGGCCGCACGGCGGCTTTCTTCCAGCAGGGGCAGCAGTTCTTCCTCCCGGGCAATGATCACCGGTGCACCGGAAATGGGCTCCCGCAGCTGATTGCCCGTGTCCAGCAGGGCCTGCAGGCTCACCTCCCCCGCCTGCGTGACCAGCTTCAGCCTCACGATGCCGCCCCGCCTTCCCGCATAGCGAAAGGGCAGGGCGCAGATACCAAGGCTCATCCCCAGGGCAAAGACCAGGGCCCGCAGGGTGGTCTCCCCCGCTGTGAGACTGACGGCGGTGGCCACACCGGCATACACGGCGCACATACACAGGAAAGCCAGTGCCAGCCGCCAGAGGCGCTTTTCCCCGCCGTAAGCCAGAAGCAGCATCAGCGCCAGTGCGCCGATGCGCCCGGGAAGCAGCCCGGCAGGCTCCCAGAGCGCCGCCAGCAGGGCATAGCCCGCCCCCAGAAGCGCGGCGGGCAGCAGACGCCATGAGCGTCTTGCCCCGCAGAGCTTCCCCGCCGCCCACAGGAGCGTCAGATCGGACAGGAATTCAAATAACAGCAGACTGTCTATGTAAAGCACCCTCATGCCCCCATTGTAGGGGCATGAGGGTGTAGTTGTCCGTCGAAGCCGGGACGGGCCCGGCACTTATTTTTCTTCCCGGCGCACTTCCCGGATGCTCTTTTCCACCCTGGCCCGGGGCGTCAGCCACTCATGGCCGCAGCCCTGACAGCGCAGGCGGAAATCCATGCCCACCCGGAGCACCAGCCAGGTATCGCCGCCGCAGGGATGGGGCTTTTTCAGCCGCAGAATATCTCCCACGCGAATATCCATGCATCACAATCCTTTCTTTCGGGCAATCTAGTCTCAGATCCTATTTCTGAGGAGGTTTTCCATGCAGACTACCATCACCGCCGTCTTTGACAGTGTGGACGCGGCAGAGCTGGCCATTTCCAGACTGCGCCGCAGCGTTTCCGACTTTCAGGTGGAGACCCGGGGCGGCGCCTCCGGCGCGACCCCCGCCGATGCGCCCTATACGGCTTCCATCCTCTATCCCTATCAGCCCATCAACCTGCCCACCGACTACGTCAATCAGTACAACTACGAGCTGGGCGGCAGGGTGCTGTTCACCGCGGACATTCTGGGTGTCCCCATCTACCACGACGGGGAAACGGAGCTGAAGATCCGGGTGGCGGAAGCTTCCGCCGATCGGGCGCGCTCCCTGCTGGTGAACGCCGGGGGGCACCGGGTCCGCTGACAAGCCCATTGTAGCACCGAAAAAACTTGCGGTAAAGGGCAAAGGGTAGTAAACTGTCCTCTGTAAGGAGGGAGTTTCCTTGGGTCTTATGATCTTCGTGGCGCTGCTGCTCTGCGCCGTTATCTTCATCGCATGCTTTGCCTGCCGCAAGGCCCTGCGCCGCCCCGCCAGCCTGGATTTCCGGGATGAGGAGGCGCTGATGCATTCCGAGTGGTTTGCTTACCGGGATATCATCCGTCCCGCGGTGGACTGGGTCTATGCCCAGAGCTGGCAGGAAGTGAGCATCCAGAGTGCCGACGGGCTGACCCTCAAAGCCCTCTGGCTGCCCCCCCGAAAGGGCTGCAGAATCGCCCTGCTCCTCTTCCACGGCTATGGCAGCCGCCCCCAGAACGAT
>JAZSQG010000210.1:0-3458 GCA_045537855.1 Oscillospiraceae bacterium | reverse complement strand
CCTCATGAAGCTCATCGAAGCCGCTGTAGAGGATACCGGGCTTCCCATCTGCGTGCATCTGGACCACGGCGCCGATTTTGAAGTCTGCAAGAGCTGTGTGGACGGCGGCTTTACCTCCGTCATGATCGACGGCTCCAGCCGCAGCTTTGAAGAAAACATCCGCGTCACCCGCCAGGTGGTGGAGTATGCCCATGACCACGGCGTGGTGGTGGAGGGCGAACTGGGCCGCCTGGAAGGCGTGGAGGATGAAGTGGTGGTCTCTGCCGCCGAATCCAGCTATACCGACCCCGCTCAGGTGGAGGAATTTGTCCAGCGCACCGGGGTGGACTCTCTGGCCATCGCCATCGGCACCAGCCACGGTGCATACAAGTTCAAGCCCGGCCAGAAGCCCCAGCTCCGCTTTGACATTCTGGAGGAGGTGTCCCGCCGTCTGCCCGGCTTCCCCATCGTGCTTCATGGGGCAAGCTCCGTCCTGCCGGAATATGTGGAGACCGTCAACCGCTACGGCGGCAGCATGCCCGACGCCGTGGGCATTCCCGAGGATATGCTCCGCAAGGCTGCCGGTATGGCTGTCTGCAAGATCAATATCGACTCCGACCTGCGCCTTGGCTTCACCGCCGGTGTGCGCAGGCACGTGGCGGAGAACCCCTCCCATTTTGATCCCCGCCAGTATCTGACGCCCGCCCGGGACAATATCCGGGAAGTGGTGCGCCGCAAGATCGTCCACGTTCTGGGCAGCAACGATAAGGTGTAAAGCGGCAAGTAGGAAAAAGGTATTGTGAGTGCCCGAAGAAGCTCCCGTTTCTTCGGGCATTTTCTGAAAGCAGACATATTCCGCCAGGCTATGGGGGAGTGGGAACACGAAGAGAGGTGTCAGGTATGAGCTATATCAGCAACCTGCGTAAATATGTGGGACATGCAGCGCTTATCAACATCGGCGCGACCATCATTGTTCTGAACGATCAGAATGAAATCCTTCTCAATCTGCGTTCCGATACCAATACCTGGGGAATCGTTGGCGGCGGCATGGAGCTTGGGGAAAGTCTGGAGGAAACTGCCGCAAGAGAACTGCAGGAAGAAGCAAACCTTCGGGCAGAGGCCTTTGAACTGCTGGACGTACTGTCCGGAAAAGAGCTGTATTTTCAATACCCAAATGGAGATGAAACCTATACGGTGATTGTCCTGTTCCGTGCCGTTGGCGTATCCGGCGAGCTGAAGAGCAATGATGGTGAAAGCAAGCAGCTTCGGTATTTTCCTTTGGATCAGCTGCCGCCTTTGGAACATCGGGCTGAATTCGTCATCAGGAAGCTGACAAGCGGCGGAAAGCTTGGCGCCTGAATGCCTTAAAAAGATGCAAAAATTGAAAGCCCCCGCGCAATAGGCGCGGAGGCTTTGCTGTATCCTGACAGTTCAGATGTTTTTGGCAATGGCGTCGGCCATGGAGGTGGCCTGCAGGATGTTCCGGGGGCGCACACAGTCCCCCAGGGCGTAGAATTCCGGGGCGCAGAAACGCAGGGCTTCCGCTTCCTCCCGGAGGGGGGCCTGACCCACGGCGCAGATTACCGTGTCGGCAGGGAAGAAGCAGTCCTTCCCGTCGGCCTGACCGGCAACGCCGTCCGGCCGGATCTCCACGGCCCGGGTGCCCAGCGCGAGGGCAATGCGATTGTCCCGGATCTCCACATCCAGCGCGTTCTGGTGGAGGATGTTGCCGCCGTTATTGAGCATGGGCATCAGCTCCAGAACGGTCAGCTCCTTGCCCATGCGGGCCAGATGGATGGCAAGCTCCACGCCCACCAGACCGCCGCCCAGCACCACCACCTTTTTGCCCACCTTCTCCGGGTGGAGGTAGGCTTCCTCGGCGCCCAGGACGTTTTCACCCTGAATGCCGGGAATGGGAGGCGTCACGGGCCGCGCACCCAGAGCAGCCAGGATCACATCCGGGCCGATGCTCCGGGCAAGCTCCGGGGTGGCGGGGGTGTTCAGGCGCACTTCGATGGGCCGCTTTTCCACCTCTCTGCGCTGGAAGTCCAGATAATCACGGATCTTCTTCTTGAAGGGCACCGTCTCCTCGCATTTCAAAGCGCCGCCCAGACGGTCGGACTGCTCGCAGAGGATGACCTTGTGGCCCCGGTCAGCACATTCGATGGCAGCCTGCATGCCGGCAATGCCGCCGCCTGCCACCAGCACCGTCTTCCGGGCCTTGGGGGGGGTGACGCAGTGGCTTTCCAGCTCCCGGCCAATGACGGGGTTCACCGCGCAGTAGATCTGCCCGTTGGTGATGAGGTGACTGAAGCAGGTGAGGCAGCGCAGACAGGGGCGGATTTCCTCCCCTTTACCTGCCCGGGCCTTGTTGGGCAGTTCCGGGTCCGCCAGCAGGGCACGGGCCATTTCCACCACGTCTGCCTTGCCGGAAGCGATGATCTCCTCCAGCAGCGCCGGGTCGCAGTGGGCACCCACGGTGGCCACGGGGGTCTGCACATGGGGCTTGATGGCGGCGGCATACTGCACGTTGCAGCTGTCCTCTGAGAAAATGGAGGGATGGGTGACGCAGAACACCTCCGGGCGCTCATGATGCCCGGCGGAAATGTGGAGCAGGTCGCAGTGCCCGTCCAGCATTTTGGCGATGGCGATGCCCTCGTCCAGATCGTAGCCGTTGGGCGTGACCTCGCTGCCGCTGAGGCGCACTTCAATGGGGAAGGAGGGGCCCACCCGCTTGCGCACCGCTTCCAGCACGGCAAGGGGCATCCGGCAGCGGTTTTCCAGGCTGCCGCCCCACTTGTCCCTGCGGGTATTGACTTTGGAAGAGAGGAACTGGCTCAGCCCCCAGCCGTGGCCCATGTGGATGGTGACCATGCCGAAACCGCAGCTCTTGAAGAAGGCTGCCGCATCGGCAAAGCGGCCGATGGTACGCTCAATGATCTCCTCCGGCATGGCCAGATAGGGATGACCCTCGTTGTTGACGCCGTCCACGGGGCCGTAGATGGCCTTGCCGCTGCCCTCGTTGGCATGGGCATAGAGGCCTGCGTGGGTCAGCTCTGCGGAGATGACGCAGCCGTAGCGGCTGACGCCGGTGCTCAGCAGGTTGAAGGGCCGGTGATTGGTGAAATCATCGGCGTGGATCATATGCTCGCCGTAAAGGCCGTACTCGCTGTCCACCGCGCATTCTCCCACGCAGACGGAGGCGGCACCGCCCCGGGCTTTTTCCTCATAAAAGGCCACGCAGCCCGCGTCCGGGCGATTGCGGGAATCCAGACTCCGCCCGGAAATGGGGGAGGCAAACATACGGTTTTTGAACCACTGGCCGCCCAGCTTGATGGGCGAAAACAGATGGGGGTATTGGCACTGATACATCGTCTGTCTCCTTTTGTGGGTTGATCGCAGTCCGGGGGACACTGCCCGCCCGCTGTACTGCCATTTCATTGTAGCTTCCGCGCCGGAGTTTGTAAAGGATTCTTTGC
>JAZSQG010000268.1:0-3850 GCA_045537855.1 Oscillospiraceae bacterium | reverse complement strand
GCCTTCTTCGCCGCTGCTGTAATCCGTAAAGCGCAGGGAAATGCCCTGGTCCATGTTGTCATAGACTGCGTTGGTCAGCGTCAGGGTAACTTCGCAGTTCAGGCCGTTTCCCTCCGTGAGAGAGAAGGGGACAAGGAGTTTTCCGCCGTATTTGAAGTTTTCGTAGAGAAAGCCCGCATCAGTCTGCAGCAGGCGGTAATCTCCCTCCGGCTGCGCTTCCTTCCCGCCGGAGCAGGCACAGAGCAGGCAGCAGAGCAGGAGCAGGCAGCAGAGGGCGGCAATTCTGAAGGTGTGCTTCATGGTCCTGTCTCCCGGCGGACTTAATAGTCGCCCTTGCCTTTGGTGCGGAAGTATTCGATCATCTCCGCCGTCAGGGCGAAGCCGTCATCCCGGTTGGGGATATCGTCCCGGTGGACCCACTCGGCCACGCTCAGCTCGTCCTCATCCACGTGGATCTCGTCGGAGCCGTCCACATCGCAGAAGAAGCCGAAAAGCAGGGATTCCGACAGGGCCCAGGGCTGGCTCTTGTAGAACCGGAGGTTCTTGACCTTGATGCCCGTTTCCTCCATGACCTCCCGGGCCACGGTCTCCTCAATGCGCTCGCCGATCTCCGCAAAGCCCGCCACCAGAGCGTAGAAGGGCACCTCGGGGCGGCCCTTGTACTTGGTGAGCAGGAGCTTGTCGCCGTTGCGCACCGCCACGATCACCACGGGGCAGATCTTGGGGAAGAGCATGTTGCGGCAGTGAGGGCACTGCATGGCCCGCTCCGCAGCGGAATGCTCCATGGGCTTGCCGCAGCGGCCGCAGAAGCGGGTGGCGGCATACCACTCGCCCAGCTGGACGGATACCAGCGCGGCATAGGCCAGATGCTTGGGCTGGGTGCGCATGAACTGGAAGATGGGTGCCAGCTCCCAGCCCTCCCATTGGGGGGCTTCCCGGTTGGAGCCGTCCTCATTCAGGGCAAGGAAGAAATCCTCGCTGTCGATGGAGAAAAGGTAGCGGAAGGGACCGCTGCGGTCCTCCAGTTTCCCGTAAAGGGGGAAGCGGATGCGGCCCATATCCAGCTTGCAGAACAGGGACTTGCGCTGCACGAAGACCACGGGGCTCTTGGGGCCGGGGGTCTTGGCAGGGTCATAGTGGTTATAGTAAACGTAAGGTTTGATATCCTGAATCATTAGGGGTTTTCCTCCTTTTCCCGGGCCAGCAGCCGGGCCGCCAGCGCCACCAGCGCCGTGCACACCCGATCCCGCGCCTCCGGGTCTTCTTCCTTCAGATCCCGGCAGAGGAGGCTGCCCGCTTCGGCGCGGAAGCCATCTCCCAGGCGCTTGATGCGATCGTAATGGGCAGCTTTTCCCTCCGCATCACCGGGGGTATAGCCGCCGAAAAGGAGGCCCGCTGCCATGGCGGCGCCGCTGAGGGCACCGCAGACTTCGCCCTGACCGCCCAGACCGCCCCCAAAGGAGGAGGAAAGGCGCAGGGCCGTATCCCGGTCCAGTCCGCCGGCCTCGGCAAAGGCCAGAAACACGGACTGGGCACAGTTCATATCCGCGTCGAAATGCTCGACGGCAAGGACTTCTTCCGGATACTGCTTCATTGCACAGTCCTGCCTTTCTTACAGGATGGCCTTGCCTTCGGCGTAGAGGCGGTCATAGTTCCGGCGGGTGGCTTCATAGACCTTGGCACGGAGGCGGGGGTCCCGGGTCTCCACGATGATGCGGTTATCCGCGCCGGACTGCTGCATGAATTCGGCAACGGCGGCGTCCAGCTCTTCCTCCGTGGCGTCGGGGCCGGCCTTGGGGCCGTCGGTGAAGATGAACCTGTCGCCGTAGAGCTGCTTGAGCTTCCACTTGTCGTTCAGCGGCTGGCCGCCCCAGCTGTCTTCGCCTGCCTCAATGAACAGGGGCACGAAGCCTTCCACGAAGCCGCAGCAGTGCAGATCCCAGTACATGCCCAGACTGTGGACGTGGTCCACCAGTTCCTTCACATAGGGCAGGAGCATTTCCCGGGCGGTCTCCACGCTGAAGAATTCGGCCCGCTGGCTTCCCCAGTCATCGTTGAAGTTCACGATGTCGGCGTTGAACCACTTCCTGCAGTTGGTATAAAACTTCTTGTGGACGTCGGTGACGGCCCGGAAGAAGCGATGCACCGCCTCCTTGCACTCGTCATCGATGAGGGCCACCGCCGCCTCGGAAAAGTCCAGAATGGCGATGAGGCGCTCAAACAGGCAGCCGGGCACCGCAATGTAGGTGCAGCGGTCGGGGTCGATCTTATCCTTGTTGCGCTCGTAGCAGCCTTCCCAGTCCCAGGTGTCGGGGTCGGGAATGGTGACGTATTCTTCCCAGCGGGTGATATCCGGGCAGAGGGGATTGCCGGGCTTGACCATGCCGCCGCCGGCCACATCCACATAGATCCATTCCACGCCGTAGCCGTCCTTGATGGGGGTGTCGCTGCTGCGGCCGTCCTTGCGGGGGCTGCGGGCCACGTTCTCGGGGTCGCAGTCCACCATGATCATGTTATGCTCGCCGAAGGCGAAGGGGGCCCACATGGGGGTCTTGCCCTGATACAGGAGCAGGGTGTTCTCCCGGGACGTGATGGGGGTGGTGAAAAGATCGGTGGGGGGCCCGAACATGCCGGGAAGCTGCCCGCTGACCTTCAGTTCTTCCGGTGTAAAAACGCTGTCTCTGGCCATGATAACCTCCAAAAAATACCTGTAAATTATGAAAATATTATACGTTTTTGCATATCCAAAGTCAATGAAAGGATAGACCGGGAGACGCTTTTTTGCTATACTGAATGACAGAAAAATCTGCATGGATTCGGGCGGCTGCGGCTTTGCCCGGGAGAGGATGAACTGTATGGAAAGTGTGCTGAAATACCCCCATCTCTTTGAGCCCATCATTTTGGGAGGGACCGTGTTCCGCAACCGGGTCTTTTCTTCCCCGCAGGGCTACTATAATCTGGGGCCGGACTGCTACCCCAACCGCGACTGTGCGGCCTTTTTCGCCCGGAAAGCCAAAGGCGGCGTGGCCTCCGTCTGCATGGGCGACTGCATCGTGGACGGAAAGACCGGTACCCATTACCCCTTCCTGACCCGCATTGACGAGGCAAACTGCCTGCCGGGTCTGGCGGCCTATGCCTCCGCCGTGTCCCGGGCGGGGGCCGTTGCCAGCGTGGAGCTGAGCCATGCGGGCATCTATGCCATGTCCGTGGCCCAGCGGGGCGACCCGGTCTACGGCCCGGTGGATATGGAGGGCATGTACGGCCCCGTGCTGGAAATGCCGGAAGAAGAAATTCTGCGCATCATCGACTGCTATGCCAGGGCGGCCGCCTTTGCCAAGGGCGCGGGCTGCGGCATGGTCACCGTCCACGGGGGCCACGGCTGGCTGCTGAGCCAGTTCTGGTCCAGGACCCTGAACACCCGGAAGGACAAGTGGGGCGGCGAAAGTCTGGAAAACCGCATGCGCTTCTCGCTGGAGGTCTGCCGGGCCATCCGGAAGGCCGTGGGAAAGCGCTTCCCCATCGAGTTCCGCATGAGCGGCAGCGAATGCTGCGACGAGGGCTACGACCTGGACGAGGGCATTGAATTTGCCAAAGGGCTGGACGGCGTGGTGGACCTCATCCACGTTTCCGCCGGCCACCATCAGGTGCCCTCCGCCATGACCATTACCCATCCCAGCATGTTCCAGGAGGACGGCTGCAATGCCTACCTGGCCCGGGAGATCAAAAAGCATGTCAGCACCCCCGTTGCCACCGTGGGCGCCTTTACGGACCCCGCCATGATGGAGGAGGTCCTGGCCTCCGGCGGGGCGGACGTCATCGAATTTGCCCGGCAGACCCTGGCCGACCCGGA
>JAZSQG010000155.1:0-2502 GCA_045537855.1 Oscillospiraceae bacterium | reverse complement strand
TGTCATACAGCAGCCGTTCCACCTGCAGCCGCTCCCGATAATACCGGGGAAACACCCCAGGCTCAAACCTTCTGTGGGCCTTGCAGGCGCTGCGGCAGTACAGCGCTTCCGCCAGCGCCTGCGCCTCTTCCGGCGGCAGCTCGGTGATGCTCTTTCCCGCTTCGCTGGCGGCGTGGCGGTAGCTCACAAGCAGAAGCTTCATTCCGCTGCTTCCTCCATGGCAGCCAGGGTCAGGCGGCGGCCGGTATCAAAGGCCCTCTGCAGCTCTTTGGGAAACTCTTCCTCCCGCCAGCGGGCTTTCTCCTCCCAGTCCCAGAGATCCGCCACATAGTTTTCCGGGTCACGGTACTGGTAGCAGTTGACGGCGTGAACCAGCTCCGGCTCAAAGCCCAGCACATGCCGGGTCCAGCCCTGCATATTGCCCAGACCGCTCAGGAAGCCGCTCTCCAGAGCCTCCCGGCCCACATTCATGGCATAAAGGAAGGCCGTGCGGATCTTCCGGGGGGCGATGACCCGCGGTGCATCCTTTTGGAAGGCAGTAAAGGGATAATACAGCCGCTCCAGAAAGCAGCGCAGCTGCCCGCTGATATTGCCGAAATACACGGGGGAACCGAAAGCCAGCACATCCGCCGCGGAAACGGGGCCCAGCAGCTCCTTCAGATCATCCGGGTAAGCGCATTTCCCGTAGGATGCGCCGCCCTTTCGCTTGCAGGCAAAGCACTCGGTGCAGCCCTTGTAATCCAGGTCATAGAGGTTGATGCGGCGCACCTGCACCTGCTCCCCCGCCGATGCGGCCCCCTCCAGAAAGGCATCCAGCAGCTTCGCGGTGCTGAAATCCTTCCGGGGACCTCCGTTTATGGCATAAACACGCATAACAGATTACCTCTCATTACAAAAATCGGGGATGCCGGAGCATCCCCGATTTTTTATTGACTGTAGACTTACACCTTTTCCCAGCTGGTGGCAACGCCCATGCCGCCGCCGATGCAGAGGGTGGCGAGGCCCTTCTTGGCCTCATCCCGGCGGAGCATCTCGTGGATCAGGGTCACGACGATACGGGCGCCGGAGCAGCCCACGGGGTGGCCGATGGCCAGAGCGCCGCCGTTGACATTGACCTTGTCCATATCCAGACCCAGCTCACGCACCACGGCGAGGCTCTGGGCGGCGAAAGCTTCGTTGGCTTCCACCAGGTCGAAGTCGGAGGCCTTCAGGCCTGTCTTGTCCATGAGGTTCCGGGTAGCGGCAACGGGGCCGACGCCCATGATCTTGGGGTCAACGCCGCCCTGGCCCCAGCCGGTGAGCTTGGCCAGAGGCTTCAGGCCGTACTTTTCGACGGCTTCGGCGGAAGCCAGCACCACGGCGGCAGCGCCGTCATTGATGCCGGAAGCGTTGCCAGCGGTGACGCGGGTGCTGCCGTCGGTCTCGACTTCCTTGCAGCACTTGGCGCCGAAGGTGTCTTCCACGGTGCCGCCCTTGGCCTGGAAGGCATTGTCGCCGCTGAGCTTGAAGGCGCCCTTCAGCTTGCCCATCTTTTCACGGCTGGGATTCTTCTGGGGGAATTCGTCCTCCACGAAGTCGATGATCTCCTTCTTCACGCGCACGGGCACGGGAACGATCTCATCCTGGAACTTGCCGGCCTGGAAGGCGGCCTGATACTTCATCTGAGAAGCGTAGCCGAAATCGTCCAGCTCTTCCCGGGTGATGCCCCAGATGTCGCAGATGTTCTCGGCGGTGGTGCCCATGTGGTAGTTATTGAAGGCGTCCCACAGGCCGTCCTTGACCATGGTATCCACCAGGCCGGCGGTGTTCTGGGCGACGTCCATCTTCTTGCCGAAGCGCATGTCGGGCAGGGCGTAGGGAGCGGCAGACATGTTCTCCATGCCGCCGGCCACGATGACTTCCGCATCGCCGCAGGCGATGGCACGGCCGGCCTCAATGATGGCCTTCATGCCGCTGCCGCAGACCATGCTGACGGTGTAGGCGGGGACAGCCACGGGCACGCCGGCCTTGACGGCGGCCTGACGGGCGGGATTCTGGCCCAGACCGGCAGCCAGGATGCAGCCCATCATCACTTCGTCCACCTTGGCAGCGTCCAGACCGGCACGCTTCAGGGCTTCCTTGATCACAATGGCGCCCAGCTCGGGAGCGGGGGTATCTTTCAGGGTGCCGCCCATGGCGCCCACGGCGGTACGGCAGCAGCTAACGAGATAAATGTCTTTCATTTGGGGATTCCCTCCTGTGAATTTATGGCCCGTAGGTCGTTTTTTTGTCGTAACTAATTAAGTATATACCTGTTACGGCGCTTTTTCAATCGTTTCCGCCGCAATTTTTCAGGCTGGCGGTATAACCCTTGCTGAGACCGCGCTTTTTGAACTTCTCGCCCCAGCTTCCGGCGGGGCAGTAGCTCAGGCAGCGGCCGCAGTACCAGCTGGGCGTATGCTGGATGCCCAGATCCGGCTGCTGGATCTTCTCCTGAATGGGGCCGATCTCCGCCATGGTGGC
>JAZSQG010000066.1:0-3610 GCA_045537855.1 Oscillospiraceae bacterium | reverse complement strand
AGTTGATGGCGGGGAAGTGACGGGCATAGGCCAGAGACGCATCCAGACCCCAGAAGACCTTGACGATCCGCATGGTGGCCTGGGCCACAGGCTCGGAAATGTCGCCGCCCGGAGGGGAAACGGCGCCGATGGCGGTGACGGAGCCCTGACGCTCGTCGCTGCCCAGACACTCCACGCAGCCGGCACGTTCATAGAACTGGGCCAGCCGGGAGGCCAGATAGGCGGGGTAGCCCTCTTCGCCGGGCATCTCTTCCAGACGGCCGGACATCTCGCGGAGGGCTTCGGCCCAGCGGGAGGTGGAGTCGCCGATGACGGCCACGTCATAGCCCATGTCCCGGAAGTATTCCGCAATGGTGATGCCGGTATAGATGGATGCCTCCCGGGCGGCCACGGGCATATCCGAGGTGTTGGCGATGAGGACGGTGCGCTTCATGAGGGCTTCGCCGCTGCGGGGGTCCTGCAGCTCGGGGAACTCCATGAGTACGTCGGTCATCTCGTTGCCGCGCTCGCCGCAGCCGATGTAGACCACCACGTCCACATCGGACCATTTGGCCAGCGCATGCTGCACCACGGTCTTGCCGCTGCCGAAGGGACCGGGCACCGCGGCGGTGCCGCCCTTGGCGATGGGGAAGAGGGTATCAATGACGCGCTGACCGCTCTGCATGGGCGTGTCAGGCAGGAATTTGCGCTTGTAGGGGCGGTTTTTGCGTACGGGCCAGGTCTGCATCATGGGAAGCTCCCGAATGCCGCCCTGATCCTGCTCCACCACCGCCACGGTCTGGGTGACAGTGAAATCGCCCTCCCGGATCTCCCGGAGCACGCCGCTGACCCCGTGGGGGACCATGATCCGGTGGGTCAGCGCCACATTTTCCTCCACCGTGCCGATGATATCGCCGCCGCTGACCCGGGCGCCCGCTTCCAGGCAGGGCTTAAAATGCCACAGCTTTTCCCGGTTCAGGGCGGGGATGTCGATGCCCCGGGCGATGGTCTCGCCTGCCAGGGCGCGGATCTCCGTCAGAGGGCGCTGGATGCCGTCGTAAATATTCTCCAGAAGGCCGGGGCCCAGCTCCACGCTCAGGGGCATGCCGGTGGTGTAAACCTCCGCACCGGGCCCGAGACCCGCTGTCTCCTCATATACCTGGATGGACGCCTGATCGCCCGTCATGGTGAGGATCTCGCCCTTGAGCCCAAGGGTGCCGACCTTCACCACGTCGGCCATGCCGGCGTCGCTGAGTCCGTCCGCTACCACCAGCGGGCCGGATACTTTGATGATTTTTCCCATTTACCAGAACTCCATTCGAACACGAATTGTTAGGTTTTCAGAGAATGTTCGCGCCCACGGCCCGCTCCACGGCGGAGGTCAGGGCGGTCATGCCAAGACCCTTGCTCCCGTCCTTGGAGGGGATGGGGATCACGGCGGGGATGAGCGCATCCTTCAGGGCGGAGATGTCCTCCCGGAGGGGGACGGTCAGCTCTTCGGTGATGTATATGACCGCGTAGGGAGCCTGCTCTTCCCGGAGGAGGGCTTTGAAAACGCCCCTGACGCTGTCTTCCTCCGCGGGAAACACATCCAGCCCCAGGGCACGGAAGCCCATGACACTCTCTCTGTCGCCGATGACGGCGATGCGGTATGCCTGCATGCTTACTGCCCATCCTTTCCGGATTCCGCTTCCACGCTGCAGAGGTAGCGGATGAGAACCTCTTCTCCGAAGCCCACATAGCGGGCATCGGCCATGCTGCCTTCCAGAATGCTGCGGCAGTGGGCTTCGAAGGGGGCGAAGCCCTCCCCGCCCACGGCCTGCTCCGCTTCCGCCAGCGCCGGTGCCAGCTTCGTGGTGCGGTACAGCTCCAGCACGGCGGCAGGCTCCGGATAAGCTTTCAGAACAGCCTTCCGGCTGACCCGGCCGCAGTCGTTCAGGACCCGGCCCGCCTGCTCCGGCTTCACGCCGCTTTTCAGCATCCGTACCAGTGCCCGCAGGTTCAGACTGTCCGCAAACAGGGCGGCATAGTCCGTGAGCAGGGGGCTGCCGGTGCGTTCCGCCACGGTCTTCATTTCGCCGATGTAGGCCAGGTCCAGGATGAAGTCCGCAAGGCGGGGGTCGCCGGTGCGGGTGAGGGTGTCCTCCGCATCCCGGAGTGCGGCGGCAAGGGGCCCGGGCAGGGCGTCATAGCGCTGATTCCGGTGGGCCTGCTCCAGCGTCTGGATGGAAACCCGGCCCAGAGGGGAGTAAAGCCGCCGGTGATCCTGATTCATGGAGAGGCTTTTCAGAAATACCTTGACATTGTGATAATCATATTTCAGGCGGAAGAAGGAAACGATGTCTTTGTCCGGAGCCAGACCTTCCAGCTCCCGGAAAATGGCTGCCTTGTCCGGGCTTCCTTCTCCCTGCCGTGCCTCCCGCGCATGGAGAAATGCGGAGAGAAACAGGTAGTCCGTATCCTTGTGCTTTTTCACACTGTCTCCTTATCCGAACAGCTTCCCGGCAGCCTCTGCCGACAGCTCGTTTCTGCGGAGCTCTGCCAGCGTGTCCAGGCTGCAGTTTACTTCGATATTTCCCTGGGACAGGATGAGACCGCCCACGATCTCCCGGCTTTCGGCAGCCAGGGTCATGCTGCCGCCGGAAAGGCGGTTGGCTTCCGCCACCACCTGCCCGCCCAGGGCTTCCCGGTCGGCGGGGTTCAAAAAGATCTGCTCTGTGCCGGTCTCCGAGGCTTTTGCGGCCAGAGAAGCCAGCAGAGCAATGTAGCGTGAGGGCTCCATGGTCCGCAGCTTTTCCACCGCCAGGGCAAAGGCCCGGCTCACCAGCTCCTGCTTTCGGGCAAGGCTCGCCTTTTTCGCCTGGGTGTCCGCTGCGGCCAGGAGCTGGTCATAGCGCTTCTGTGCTTCCGCATCGGCCAGCGCAATGCGCTTTTCCAGCAGCTCCGCAGCGTCCTTGTCCGCCGCGTAGCGGATGGCGTCGGCCCGGGTCCTGCCTTCGCCGACGGTGCTTTCCGCTTCCTGCCGGGCTTCGGCCAGAATGCGCTGGGTGAGAATGTCGATCCCCTTCATGGTCAGGCCACGTTGAGGATCATCAGGATGGAGGCGATCAGGGAAAGGATCGCGTAGAACTCCACGATGACGCAGAGGATGATGCCCTTGGACCAGTCATCGGGCTTCCTGGCGGCGATGGCGATGCTGGAAGAAGCCACACGGCCCTGATACTTGGCGGAGAAGAGGCCGCCCAGCATCATGGGGATGCAGGAGACCAGATAGCCCAGACCCTGGGCGATGGTGAGATCCTTCACACCGCTGCCGCCGAAGATGCCAAGCTGGAGCAGCACGAAGAACCAGATGACGAAGCCGTACAGACCCTGGGTGCCGGGGAGCACCTGCAGGATCAGGCACTTGGTGAACTGCTCCGGGTCCTCGCTGATGAGGCCGGCAGCGGCTTCACCGGTCATACCGGTGCCTTTGGCAGAACCGATGCAGGACAGCACGGCGGCAAGACCGCCGCCCAGAAATGCCAGCGCGAGACCGCCGAATGCATTGATGAACTCAACCAAGTCGGAGGCCAAGCGGTCTTAGGAAGACAAATCCCCACTACAACTCCTTGGCTCACAGAACGACATG
>JAZSQG010000229.1:0-1543 GCA_045537855.1 Oscillospiraceae bacterium | reverse complement strand
CCAGGCGTCATCGTCATGGGGGAGCTCCCCCGCGTTGAAGACGATTTCAAAGTAGCCGCCGCCGACATAGTCGGTTTCGGCAAATTCCTTCGCCTTCTGATGCTCAAAGTCCAGGAAGCGGACCTTGACGTCCACCTTCTGATACAGCTCCCGGTAGGAATCCCGCAGGGCGGCAAACTGCCCCATGGCGCCAATGAGCAGGGCGGTGACCAGAATGATCAGCAGCGACTTGCCCGCGGCGCGGCAGCTGTGGTGCAGGATATAGCGCCGGGTGAAGCCCGGAGCGGGCCGGCTCCTGCGGACAAAGTCCGCGTGCAGCTCCATGGCCGCAAGATTGAACTTCACGGGGAGGGTCTCCTCCGCCGGGCGCTGCTTTGCCTTTTTCTTCTTTCTGGAACGGCTGCCGCCCTGCAGCAGCTCCAGGGGATGCATCCGGGCCACATAGGCAAGCCCCGCCGCGGCAAAGAGGAGCAGCAGCCCGAAGCAGCCCGCAATGCTGAAGATCACCGCACCTGCGGGGATGCTGCTGTCGATGGGGATGCCGAAGGCGGCGTAGCTCTGCAGCTTATCCCCGATGGTGGCAGCGGTGTGGAACACCGCCGCGCAGGAGCCCAGCGCCACGCCCAGCACCGCCAGCAGGGAAAGGGGGAAGAGCAGAACGGTGATGGCGTCCCTGCGGGGACAGCCCAGGGCCCGCATGATGGCAAATTCCTTTTTCCGCTGAATGACGAAGAGGTACATGGTGAGCAGCAGCACCAGGATCACCGCCACGGTGAAGGCGGCCAGCTTCAGCAGGGAGAGAAGCCCCGTCTGCTGCAGCTGCTTGCTGATCTCGGGCCAGCCGTTGTCGGAATAATAACTGATGTAGCCCATTTCATCCAGCAGGGGCAGACATTCGTCGGCAAAGGCCTGGATATCATCGGCGGAGCTCACCATGATGCTCACATCCGCGGGACTCAGCGTCCACTCCGCCAGGGCTTCTTCGCTGACGGGCAGGAAGCTCTGGGGCACGAACACGGCGTTTTCCGAATAGGCCCAGTAGCGCAGATGCGCCCGCAGGTCTTCCAGCCCCGTTTCGTGATAAAGCCCCACGATCTCAAATTCCCGGGCTTCGGTGAAATTCTCCGCATAGCGCTGGCGGAAGGAGGCCACCGCGCCCCGGGGCGCGGAGTTTTCAAAGAGCTTATCGCCCAGGCGCAGGCTGATGCTGTCCCCCAGCTGCAGGCCGTAATGCTCCGCGAACACATCGGAAATGACGCAGACGGGATTCTTTGTCAGCGTATCGTGCTCCTTGAGCAGACGGCCCTCCATCAGCAGGAATTTTCCCTCCTGATAGCGGCGGAGAGTGCGCATATCCTCGGCATAGACAACGTCCATGGTGTGGAGGTCGTCATTGGTGATCCGGATCAGCTCCCGCAGGGGCGCGAACGCCTCCCCTTCCAGATAATTTGCGGGCAGGCCGGTCACATCATAGGCGTAGGGCCACCAGTCATAGAGGGTATCGTCCCCGAACCAGAGGAAGCCGAAGGGCACTCTGCCGCTG
>JAZSQG010000225.1:0-1884 GCA_045537855.1 Oscillospiraceae bacterium | reverse complement strand
GGGGTTTTTTTCGTTTGCATCCAGGATCAGAATTTTGCGGCTGAGCTGAAAATTCGTCAACTCCGCATTCCGCTGGAGTTTGATGGTGTCTCCGCTGGCAGCGGCGTCAAAGGCCTCCGACAGCGTGTTGTAGAGTTTTCCGTTGAGAATCGCTTCCGCGCCTGCAGCCAGTGTGCTGCTGCTCAGCTGAAAGCAGATAAGCAGCGCCAGAAGCATTGCGGCGATCCGTTTTTTGGACACTGCATTCCCACCTCCTGTTTCTGCTGCCCGAAGACCCGGGCAGCTTCTCTGAATGCGACAAAAACATTTAATACGCAATTTTAGCACGTTTTTCCTGACTTGACAAGGAATTCTGCCGGGATTATGATTTAGACATGTGGAAAGAACTGTTTTCGATTTTTGCCGCTTTTTTCCGGGTGGGCATCCTCACCTTCGGTGGCGGCTACTCCATGCTTCCCATGCTGCGCAGGGAAGTGGTGGAAAAACATAAGTGGGCCACGGAGGAAGAACTGCTGGACTGGTTTGCCATGAGCCAGTGCGCCCCCGGCGCCATCGCCATCAGCACCGCTGCCTTTGCCGGGCGTAAGGTCCGTGGCTTCGGCGGCGCGGTGGCTGCGGCGCTGGGCGTGGTGATGCCCTCTCTGCTCATTATTCTCGTCGTTGCGCTGTTTTTGCAGGAGCTGAGCCGCTATGCCTGGGTGAAGGCAGCCTTTGCGGGTATCCGGGCAGGGGTCTGCGCCCTCATTCTCAACGCGGTGGTGAAGCTGTGGAAAAAGGCCGTGAAGGACCGTTTTGCCCTGCTCATCTTCGTTCTGGCCCTGCTGGGCGCGGTGTTCCTGGATGTGAGCCCCGTCCTCTTCGTGCTTTTAGGCGCGCTGGCCGGCTTTGTCTGGCTGACCCTGCGGGAAAAGCGGGCGCAGAAGGGAAAGGGGGAGTAAAGATGCCGCTCATTCTTCAGCTCTTCTGGGAATATCTGCTGGTGGGCCTCTTCACCTTCGGCGGCGGCATGGCCACCGTCCCCTTCCTGCAGGATATGGGCGAGCGGACCGCCTGGTTTACCCAGGCCCAGCTGGCGGATATGATCGCCGTCAGCGAGTCCACCCCCGGCCCCATCGGCGTGAATATGGCCACCTATGTGGGCTTCACCGTAGCGGGCATTCCCGGCGCGGTGGTAGCGACCCTGGGTTTTGTGCTGCCGGGTTTTCTGGTGGTACTGGCCCTGGCATATTTCATCAGCCGCTACAGTTCCTCCAAGGCGCTGGACAAGGTGTTTTACGGCCTGCGTCCCGTGTCCGCTGCCCTCATTGCGGCGGCGCTGGTGGCGGTGGCGAAGATCACCCTGCTGCGCTTTGATCCGGCCCTCTCCTTTGCGGGGCTGAGCTGGCCTGCCGTGGGCCTTGCCCTCTGCGTGTGGGTGCTGAGCAATTTCGTAAAGCCCACAAAGAAGCTCCATCCTGCGGCCTTTCTGGGCTTCTGCGCCGTGATGGGCGTGGTGTTCTGGAAGCTCAGCGGCTGGCAGGGCTGAAATAATTTTGAAAGAACGGAAGAAAGCCTTGCAGATCTCCCGGGAGGTCTGCAAGGCTTTTGTGTCGTGTGTCCGGTGAGCAGCCGCAGCCATGCTTGACAAGGCTGATGATAAAAAGTATAATGAAATAAAATTATATTGTAAAATGAATGCGGGGAGGTATGACGATGCAGGAATCTTATGATTTTGTGGGAGAATACCGGGAGGGGCTCGCATTTGTGCGCAGTGATCTCCGGGAGTTCCGTGTGGGTTTCATCGACGAACAGGGGGAGCTGGTCATCCCGCTGGATTACTATGGCCGCGTCACGGTGGAAGGACGGGAAAGTCGGAGGCCAAGCGGTCTTAGGAAGACAAATCCC
>JAZSQG010000186.1:0-4224 GCA_045537855.1 Oscillospiraceae bacterium | reverse complement strand
CAGGGGTCATCTTCACGCAGCCGGTGCCGAATTCCATCTCCACATAGTCATCCGCCACGATGGGGATCTCACGGCCCACCAGAGGCAGGGTGCAGGTCTTGCCCACCAGGTCCTTATAGCGGGGATCCTCGGGATGCACGGCAACGCCGCTGTCGCCCAGCATGGTCTCGGGCCGGGTGGTGGCCACCACCAGAGAACCGCTGCCGTCGGTAAGCGGATAGCGAATGTGCCAGAGCTTGCCGGGCTTGTCCTGATATTCCACCTCCGCGTCGCTGAGGGCGGTCACGCAGTGGGGGCACCAGTTGATGATGCGGCTGCCCCGGTAGATCAGGCCCATCTCATAGAGGCTGACAAAGACTTCCCGCACGGCGCGGCTGCAGCCCTCGTCCATGGTGAAGCGATGACGGTCCCAGTCGCAGGAGGAGCCCAGAATACGCTGCTGCATCACGATGCGGTCACCATACTGACGCTTCCAGTCCCAGACCCGCTCCAGGAACTTTTCGCGGCCCAGATCATGACGGCTCAGGCCTTCCTTGCGCAGCTCTTCCTCCACCTTGATCTGGGTGGCGATGCCCGCATGGTCCACGCCGGGCAGCCAGAGGGCGGCATAGCCCTGCATGCGCTTGAAGCGGATGAGGATGTCCTGCAGGGTGCAGTCCATGGCATGGCCCATGTGCAGCTGACCCGTTACGTTGGGAGGGGGCATCACGATGGTAAAGGGCTTCTTCGCGCTGTCGCGCACGCCCTTGAAATAGCCGCCGTCCAGCCACATCTGATAGATGGAATTTTCGACAGCCTGCGGTTCGTAAGTCTTGGAAAGTTCTTTCATACTGCGCCTCCTTGCAAAAATAAAAAACCCCGTGCCTGCGCCTTGTGCGCTGCACGGGGCGGAGAATCTCCGCGGTACCACCCGAATTTATCACTCTGCCGCTGTCACGGCATTGCCCGTTAACGGAGGCGTCCGTCGGCTCCTACCGGCCCGGACCAAAGTCCCGGCGTTCAGGCCGCAGCTCGGGGGCGACTTGGGCGCGTTCTCGGGAAGGCTTGCACCGTCCGCCTTCTCTCTGCATCCGGAATGTGCGCTTACTATTCCCCGTCATTGCCTTTTTCCGAAGCATTATACTATTGTGATTTTTTCTTGTCAAGGATTTTTCCTTTGTCCGCCGGATGCATCAGCTTTCAAAAAGTGGAGAAAGTAAGCCTGTATCAAGGGGAGCATTGCTCCCGGGAAGGTTGGAAACGCCATTGAAAGCCATCGTACTGTCCGGGGGTGAGGGCACCCGCCTGCGCCCCCTGAGTCTCCTGCGCCCCAAGCCCATGGTACGTCTGCTGGACAAGCCGCTTCTGGAGCATCTGCTGCTTCTGCTGAAAAAACACGGCTTTGACGAAGTGTGCATGACCCTGCAGTACCTGCCCCAGAGCATCACGGATTATTTTGGCGACGGAAGCGAATGGGGCCTCTCCATCCGCTATCAGGTGGAACACACGCCCCTGGGCACCGCAGGCGCGGTAAAAGCCTGCCGGGATTTTATCGGAAAAGACCCCTTTCTGGTCATCAGCGGGGACGCTGCCTGCCGGCTGGACCTGGCAGCCTTTGCCCGTCAGCACCGGGAAAGCGGCGCGGATGCTTCCATTCTGGTACGCCGCAGCACAGCCCCCCTGGAATACGGGCTGGTCCTCACGGACGAGGGCGGCAGCATCCGCAATTTTATCGAAAAACCCTCCGGCGACCGGGTTTATACCGACCTGGTGAATACGGGCATTTATTTCCTGCAGCCCTCTGTACTGGACAAGGTGCCGGAGGGAAAAGCCTGCGACTTCGGGGCGGAGCTGTTTCCTCAGCTGCTCCGGGAGGGTGCGCGGCTGCAGGCCTGGGAAGGGTCCGGCTACTGGAACGATGTGGGTAACTGCGAAGCGTATCTTCACAGCTGCTTCGACGCCCTGGACGGGACTCTGGGCATCAGTACGGAACAGTCCCGGAATATCGACTGCATCCCCCCCTGCTGGGTCTCCCCCCGGGCCAGCGTGGCGCCGGACGCCCGCATCGGTCCCTACGCCGTCATCGGGGAAGGCAGCAGCGTTTCTTCCGGCTGCCACGTGTCCCACAGCGTGCTGGACGGTGCGGTACTGGAACAGGACTGTGAGGTAACGGGGAGCATCCTCTGTCAGGGCGCGTGGCTGGGCAGGGGCTGCAAAGTCCGGGAGGGCAGCGTTCTGGCGGACGGAGTCAGTCTGGGTGCCGGCACGCTGGTAACATCCGGGGTACGCATCTGGCCCGGGAAGACCCTGCCCGGCGGTCAGGTCATCACCGCCAGCATCACCGGGCGGCAGCATCTGTACCACCCGGTCTTTCAGGAGGGCAGCATCCTTCGAGGGCAGGCGGGCAGCGAGCTGAGCCCCCAGCTGCTCATGGCCATGGGAAGCGGACGCCTCAGTGCTGCTTCCTGCGGAGCAGCCTCCTCCGGCGGGGCCTACGCTTCCCTGCTGGCTGCGGCTTTTCTCACCGGCTGCGCCGCCGCCGGGCGGGAATCGTATCTGCTGGAAACGGAGCTGCCCGCCACTGCCGCCTGGGCGGCGCAGGCCTATGGCCTGGACCTCTGCCTCTTCATCCGGCAGGAAGGCGAGCGCATCAGCATCCGCTTTTTCGACCGGGACGGTCTGCCCGCAGCGCGCAGGCAGCAGCGGGAGCTGGAGAGCGCCGCTTCCGGCGAGAGCAGCCCGGCGCTGCCCGGCAGCTGCAGCGAACTGCGGCAGCTCAGCGGTCTGGATGACAGCCATATCGCAGCGGCCTGTGCTGCTGCGGGCCTGAATACGGGGGCACTCAAGGACATGCACCTCAGCGTCACCGGCGGCAAACTGCTGCGAAAGGCACTGACGCGGCTGGGGGCCGTGCTGCAGCCCCCGGCGGACAGGCTGCTGAGTCTGCGGCTTTCCGACGACGGACTCCGGCTGGAAGCGGAGGACGAAGGAGGCGCCCACTGGAGCCACGATCGCCTCCTCTGCGCCCTGACCTGGCTGGAGCTGCAGGACGGCGGCACCCTCTGCCTCCCCTACGACGCCCCGGAGGCTGCTCAGCAGCTGGCCCGGGAAAAGGGCGGCAGTCTGCTGCGCCTGCAGCGGGACGGGGAACGCGCCCTGGAAGTGTGGCGGCAGAAGCCCTGGGCCCGGGACGGCCTGTATCTGGCCCTGCGCCTCTGCAGCCATCTGCAGCTGCAGGCGGGTCTGCGCCTTTCGGAACTGGGCGAGCTGCTTCCCCGCTACGGCACCGCGGAGCAGAGCATCCGACCCGGAAAGCCCGCTCCTCAACTGCTGAAGGCCCTGTATCTCCGCTATCCCGGCGAAACGGTATCCGGCCTGCGGCTGCACACCGACAAGGGCTGCGCCACCGTCCGCAGCGACGGAATGGGCACCCTGCGCATCTATGCCGAGAGCTTCGCCGCAGAGACCGCGGGAGAACTCTGCACAGAGCTGCGCCGGGAGCTGCAGCAGCTGGACGAAAGCCCGGAGGGTGGCTGACAGGCACAAAAACAGGGAGCCTTCGCACAAAGCGAAAGCTCCCTGTACAGCGTGTCGAAAAAGTATTTCGACACGCTGCAGCAGGTTTTTCAAACTTCCAAAAAAGTTTGAAAAACCCAAGGATAAAACGTGAAGGGGGCCCTTTTCCCCCTTCACAATCCCCCGCTGCTCTGTCGGGCAAGCCTTTAGCATGGTTTTTTGACAGACTGACCAGGGAGCCTTCGCACAAAGCGAAAGCTCCCTGTAACATACATATTTGAGAATGCCCCGGCTCAGAATTCCGCGCTGCCGGTTGTTCTGGGGAAAGGAATGACATCGCGGATGTTGCCCACACCCGTGAGATACATGATCAGACGCTCGAAGCCCAGACCGAAGCCCGCGTGCTTCACACCGCCGAAGCGGCGCAGGTCCAGATACCAGTCGTAGCTTTCCTTTTCCAGACCCAGTTCGTCCATTCTGGCTTCCAGCAGCTCCAGCCGCTCTTCACGCTGGCTGCCGCCGATAATTTCGCCGATGCCGGGCGTCAGGCAGTCCACCGCCGCCACGGTCTTGCCGTCCTCATTGAGGCGCATGTAGAAGGCCTTGATCTCCTTGGGATAATCCGTGACGAACACGGGCTTGCCGAAGTGCTTCTCCGTGAGATAGCGCTCATGCTCCGTCTGCAGGTCGCTGCCCCAGCTCACGGGGTACTTGAAGTCTTCGCCGCTC
>JAZSQG010000064.1:0-3262 GCA_045537855.1 Oscillospiraceae bacterium | reverse complement strand
GTCTTTGCTACCCGCAAAACAAAAAGCACTATGGTTTTGTATCAAAACCATAGTGCTTTTTTGGTCCGAGTGACAGGGTTCGAACCTGCGGCCTGATGCTCCCAAAGCACCCGCGCTACCAGCTGCGCCACACCCGGATATCCGATTCAAATTTCAGCCCGCCGCCCGAAGACGGCGCGCAGGACGCCCCGCCGCACATACAGCGCAGGCGAAGCCCCGCAAAAAGTGCGGGAGAGGCAGCAAAGCCGCCTCTCCCCCGCGGCAAAGATACTCAGAAGGTCCAGGACTCGAAACCGCCGGCCATGTCAGCGATCTCGGCGTAACCCTGGTCGATCCAGAAGATGCCCAGACGGTTGCCGGTCTGCTCGTTGTAGAGGCTGCTCAGGAAGGGGTTGGAAGCAAACACCTTGTCGTAGGTCTCCTGGGAGGCGTCCTCCACGGCGATGCCGCGGACGCGGATCCACTGGTTGGCCTTGTTCAGGGCGCAGATCTCGATGTTGGGGTTGGCGATGGTCTGCTTGTAGGACTCCTTCTGCTGGCCCATGCCGATATACAGCTTGCCGTTGAGCTCCAGAGCCATGCCGAAGGGACGCAGACGGGGCTTGTCGCCGTCACAGGTGGCGTAGAAGAACGTGCCGGCTTCTTTGAAGAAATTCAGAACCTTTTCCATTTGTCATACTCCTTATGTATAAAAATTTGTAATTGATTATAACACAGCGCCCACGAAAAAGCAATCGGGGGAAGGGCTGCCGCGCCCAAAACGCCCGAAGGGACGCCATGATACTTTTACATTATATCCGCTTACCCCGGCCCTTGTAAAGGGCGATTTTCCAAAGGCGCGGAAACTTGCATCCGCGCCCGCGATGGACTATAATGGCGGCATAGAGAATTAGAACAAGGGAGCGTGCATGATGTACAACTGTGAATATCCTCACCTGTTTTCCCCCATCGTTCTGGCGGGGACCCTTTTCCGCAACCGCCTCTTTGCTTCCCCCACCGGCGGTCAGAACCACCCCAACCACGAAAACATCGCCTATTTTGAACGCAAGGCCATGGGCGGCGCCGCCTCTGTCTGCATCGGCGATGCCATGGTGGACGGGGAGATCGCCCTGGCCAACGGCAACCACATCCAGCTGGACGACACAAGCAACCAGCCCTTCCTGAACAAGCTTTCCGAAGCCATCCGCCGCCACGGCGCGGTGGCCAGCATGGAAATGTCCCACGGCGGCAACGCCGCCCGCATTTCCTACTCCCAGGGCCATAAGATCTACGGGCCCATGGAGTGCGAAAGTACCGGCGGCTTCGGCCAGCCGGTGCATGCCTACGCCATGGATGAGGAGATCATCCGGCGCACCATCCGCAAGCACGCGGAGGCCGCCCGCTTTGCCAAGCAGTGCGGCTTCGGCATGGTCACCCTCCACGGCGGCCACGGCTGGCTGCTGCACCAGTTCATGTCCCCGGAGCTGAACAAGCGTACCGACGAGTGGGGCGGCAGCTTCGAAAAGCGCATGCGCTTCCCCCTGGCCGTCATTCAGGCCATCCGGGACGCGGTGGGCCCCAAATTCCCCATCGAGATCCGCATCAGCGGCTCGGAGGTCTATGACGGGGGCTATGACATCGATTACGGCATCAAAATTGCCCAGGCGCTGGACGGCAAGGTGGATCTCATCCACGTTTCCGCCGGCAGCCACGAGGACCCCCGGGTCTTCACCGTCACCCACCCCAGCATGTTCCTGGAGGACGGCGTGAATGTGAAGTACGCTGCCGAGATCAAAAAGCATGTGAAGACCGCCGTGGCCACCGTGGGCGCCCTCAGCGCACCGGAGCTGCTGGAGGAGATCATCGCCTCCGGCAAGGCGGATGTGGTGGAGCTGGCCCGGGGCCTCATCGCCGACCCCGACCTGCCCCGGAAGGCCCGCAGCGGCAAGCGGGATGACATCACCCCCTGCATGCGCTGCTTCACCTGCTTCTCCAGCCTCATGACCCGGGGCCAGTTCTGCTGCGCCCTGAACCCGGAGATCTGCAACGAGAGCGAAGTGAAATACGCCATCCCCGCCGCAGAAAAGCAGACCGTGCTGGTGGCCGGCGGCGGCATCGGCGGCATGCAGGCTGCCCTGACGGCGGCGGAGCGGGGCCATAAGGTCATCCTCTGTGAGAAGTCCGACAAGCTGGGCGGCGTGCTGCGCTGTGAGGAGGGAGTTCCCTTCAAGAAGCATCTGGGCGAATATCTGGATCTGCAGGCCCGGCGCATCGCCAAAGCCCCCATCGACCTGCGGCTGAACACCGCCGTCACGCCGGAGCTGGCCCGGGAGATCGGCCCGGACGTCATCATCGCCGCTCTGGGCTCCCGCCCCGCCCTGCCTCCCATCCCCGGCATTGACGGGGCCAATGTGCGCCTGGCGGAAGCGGTCTACACCCAGCCCGAAGCGGCGGGTGAAAAGCTGGTGATCCTGGGCGGCGGCCTGGTGGGCTGCGAGCTGGCCATCTTCATGGCCGGCCTGGGCCGGAAGGTGACCATCGTGGAAATGGCCCCCGCGCTCAACAGCGGCAACAACCTGCTGCAGGGCCAGTCCATCGGCATTGAGCTGGACCGGCTGGGCGTGGAGTGCCATCTCAGCACCCGGGTCACGGCCGTGGGCCCCGAAGGCGTCACCGCCATGGGCCCCGAGGGAGAAGTGTTCTTCCCGGCGGATACCGTGGTCTGCGCCCTGGGCATGACGCCCCTGCGGGAGGAGGCCATGGCCCTGAGCCTCTGCGCCCCGGAATTCCACCAGATCGGCGACTGCCTCACCCCCGAAAACATCTACGCCGCCACCAACACGGCCTACCACATCGCCCGGGACATCGGGCGCAAATAAGCCGTCATGTAAACACCAAAGCCCGGGAACCGCTCGGTTCCCGGGCTTTTCGTTTTAAGAGGCCCGGTCAGCGGACGGTATAGCCGGTGACGGACACCCGGGCCACATGGGTGCCCAGCTCATCGCGCACATCCACCTGATAGAAGCAGCTGCTGCGGCCTGCGCGGATGCAGCGGGCCTCCGCCAGCAGCCTTTCTCCCCGGACGCCGCTGAGAAAGGCGATGTCCCCGTGGAGGGACACGGTCCCCGGCTGCTTCCAGTTGGCCGCCACGGCAAAGGCAAAATCCGCCAGCGTGAAGAGCACACCGCCCATCACCGCGCCGATGGCGTTGCGGTGCCGCGCCTCCACCTGCAGGCTGCACAGGGCATAGCCCTCGCCGAATTCCTCGATCACCGCGCCGCTG
>JAZSQG010000285.1:0-4757 GCA_045537855.1 Oscillospiraceae bacterium | reverse complement strand
GCGCTGCGGCGGCCGCTTCAGCCTGATTTATCCGCCCCAGCGCCTCAGCGAGCTCTTTTGCGCACTGACAGCGGCGGGGCTGGAGCCCAAGCGCCTGAAGCTTGTGATGAAAAATACGCTCACGCCGCCCTGTGCGGCGTTGGTGGAGGCCCGGAAGGGCAGCGGCAAGGGTCTGAGTATCGAGCCACCGCTGCTGACGGAGGAAAGAAGGTAAACGTCTTATGGCTGGCATCCTGTATCTGGTGGGCACGCCCATCGGCAATCTGGGAGATATATCCGAGCGCTGCGCCGAAACCCTGGAGCAGGTGGATTTCATCGCGGCGGAGGACACCCGCGTGTCCATGAAGCTGCTGAACCATCTGGGGCTGCGCAAGCCTCTGGTAAGTTATTATGCCCACAATGAGAAGGGAAGCGGCGAGCGAATCGTGCAGCGCCTTCTGGGCGGTGAAACCTGCGCCCTGGTCACCGATGCGGGGATGCCCGCCATCAGCGACCCGGGGGAGGAACTGGTGCGCCTGTGCGCCGAAGCCGGTGTGGAGGTGCGGGCGGTGCCCGGTCCCTGCGCGGCGGTGACGGCCCTGGCCCTGTCCGGGCAGAGCACCCGACGCTTCACCTTTGAGGGCTTCCTGTCTGTCACCCGCAAGACGCGGCTGGCCCATCTGGACAGCCTGAAGGATGAAAAGCGCACCATGGTTTTCTACGAAGCGCCCCATAAGCTGCTGTCCACGCTGGAGGACATGGCGGCGGCCTTCGGGGGTGACCGGGGTATTTCCCTCTGCCGGGAGTTGACCAAGCTCCACGAGGAGGTGCGCCGCTGCACTTTGGAGGAGGCTCTGGCCTATTACCGGGAGAATGCGCCCCGAGGCGAATTCGTGCTGGTGCTGGCCGGTGCCCCGGAGGCTCCGGCGGAGGTGGACCTGGCCCGTGCTCTGGAGCGGGTGGCCGCCCACCGGGAGGAGGGCCTGTCCCTGCGGGACGCGGTGAAGCGCGCTTCCGAGGAAACGGGGGCCAACAAGAACGAGCTGTACCGGGCTGCCCTGCAGGAAGGGAAGAACGGAGAATAAAAAAGATGCGGGAGATTTCGCAGCTTGCGAAATCTCCCGCTTGGTTTCTGTACGCAGTGTCAGGGAGCCTGCCAGTAGCTGGGCAGGGCGGTTTTCACCAGCCCCTTCAGCAGGCTGTTGGGGAAGCGCTTCAGCACGGAGTCGGTGAAGTCCTCCACGTGGGCGTTGAAGGCGGCACCGGCCTTACCGATGGCGTCCTGGGCGGCGTCCATATCCGCCTGATAGGTATCCAGCGCGCTGCGTTCCTTACCCTCGGTGAGCCCTTCCAGGGATTCCCGGCAGGCCTTGAAGAGGGGGTCCAGGGCTTCGTTGGCAGCATACATGGCGCTCAGGTCGCTGCCATCGGCCAGCAGGGTCATCAGCTCGTTCCGGGCGCTGCGCAGGGCGGTATAGGCGCTGTAGACTTCATCGTGCTTTGCGGCGATGGTCTGCAGGCCGTCAGCCGCGTCCAGCCGCTGCTGCAGGGCCTGGGCCAGGGAAGGACCGCGCCCACCCATTCCGTCTTCCACACCAAGGGAGAAGGCGGCCTTGCAATCGTCGATTTTGGCGCCCAGACCGGCATTCACGGTGCCGCGGAGGATGAAGAAAAGGATCAGCAGCACCGCAAGGATGACAGCGATCAAAATCAAACGTTTTTTCATCATAGTTCCTTTGTATCTCCCTTATCTGCTCATTTCTTGCTCAGTTCCAGCAGCTTGTTGCGCAGCTCGCCTTCGATGCGGCCCAGCTCCGCTTCGGCTTCCCGGCGGCGGGCGGCGCCCTCCAGCTGGATCTGCCGGACTTCCTCAAGGGTGCTGATGAGGTTTTCGTTGGTGGTCTTCAGGGTCTCCAGCTCCACGATGCCCCGCTCGGACTCCCGGGCCACATCCACGCTGCCGGTCTTCAGCAGCTCGGAGTTTTTCTTCAGCAGCTCGTTGGTCAGGTCGGTGACCTCCCGCTGGGCCTTCATGGCCTGCTGGGAATGGGCCATGCCCAGAGCCAGCACCATCTGGCTCTTCCACAGGGGGATGGTGTTCACGATGGAGGTCTGGATCTTCTCCACCATCAGGGTATCGTTGTTCTGGATCATGCGGATCTGGGGAGACATCTGGATGGAGATCATCCGGGTCAGCTCCAGATCGTGGAGCTTCTTTTCAAAGCGGTCGCACATGCTGGCATAGTCGTTGGCAGCCTGGGCATCCTCCGGCGTGCCGGAGGCTTCCGCCTTGGCCACCAGCTCCTTGAGCTTGGTTTCCCGGCAGAGGGCGAGCTTCTTCTTACCGGCAAGGATGTACATGCTCAGCTCCTTGAAATAGGCCTGGTTCAGGGCATACATCTTATCCAGCATGGCGACATCCTTCAGCAGTACCACCTGATGCTTTTCCAGCTCCTCGGTGATGCGGTTGACATTGGTCTCCGCCTTGCTGTACTGGGCCTTCAGCTCGTCCAGCTGGTTGGAAGCCTTGCGGAACAGGCCTTTGAGGCCTTTCTTCTCTTCGCCGTCGTAGTCAAACTCCCGGAGCTCCACCACAAGACCCGAGAGCATGTCGCCCACTTCGCCCATGTCCTTGGTGCGGACGTTTTCCAGTGCCGCGCCGGAGAATTCGGAGATGTTCTTCTGGGCGCCTGCGCCGTACTGCAGCACCATGTTGGCATCTTCGATATCGATCTTTTCGGAGAAATCCTCCACGGCCTTGCGCTCGGCCTCCGTGAGGTTTTCCATGGAAAACACGGGGGCTTCCACCTTCTTCTCGGCAGAGGAGATGAGTTCGGCGGCCTTGGGTGCTTCTTCCGCTTCGGGAGCAAGGGTCAGGCTGGGCTTGTATTCATAATCCATGACGATGTTCCTTTCCTTTGTTTTGCCTCCCACAGGGGGAAAATACCCGGGGAGTGCGCACTTTACAGCGCTATTTTAGACGCTTTCCGCCTGCATGTCAATCTGCATTTGACGACGGAAATTTCCCTTGCCTTTTATTACACGATCGGATAAAATAACAACATAATCCGTACGGGTTTTGGTGAGACACAATATGGGGCCGCGCCGCGCAGTGTACGCAGGCATCGGCCCCTATCTGAAAGGCGGAGGGGAGGATGCCCCGCCTGCCTGATACTATGCCGCCCGGGACTGTGGGGTTACCGGGCAGAAAAACGGAGAGACAGATATGGTAAAAATTGCGCCTTCCATTCTTTCGGCAGATTTTGCAAGACTGGGGCAGGAGATCGACAGCGTCCGCGACGGCGACGCCGACTGGCTCCACTTTGATGTGATGGACGGGATCTTTGTGCCCAACATTTCCGTGGGCATCCCCGTGCTGGAATCCGTGCGCAAATATACCGACATGTTTCTGGATGTGCATCTGATGATCGACCGGCCTCTGCGCTATGTGGAGCGCTTCTGCCAGGCGGGTGCGGACCTGGTCTGCATCCATGTGGAGTCGGATACCGAAGAAAACACCCGGGCCGCACTGAAGGCCATCCGGGCCTGCGGCAAGCAGGCGGGCCTTTCCCTGAAGCCGGGCACCGGCTGGGAGGCGGCCCTGCCCTTCGTGGAGGATGTGGACCTGCTGCTGGTGATGACGGTGGAGCCCGGCTTCGGCGGCCAGAAGTTCATGTCCGACATGCTGCCCAAGCTCAGCAAGCTTCGGGACGTGATGGATGAATTTGGCCTGCCCTGCATCATGGAGGTGGACGGCGGCATCAATCCCATGACCGCCACACTGGCTGCCGCCGCGGGAGCGGACATGCTGGTGGCCGGCAGCGATGTGTTCAAGGCCGAGGACCGGGGCCTGCGCATCCGCCAGCTGCGGGGAGAAGTCAAGGCATGAGCATGTATCCCGCCGCTTTTGAGCGGCTGGTGGAACAGCTGGGGAAGCTGCCCGGGGTGGGCAGCAAGTCGGCCCAGCGCATGGCGTTTTATTTTCTTGGCCTGCGGGACGAGGAGGCGGAAGCCTTCGCCCGTGCCATTACCGATGCAAAGCGTGAGGTGCACCGCTGCAAAATCTGTCAGAATCTGACGGACAGCGAGGTGTGCCCCATTTGCACATCCGCAAAACGGGACCAAAGCACCATCTGCGTGGTGTCCGAGCCCCGGGATGTGACAGCATTGGAGCGCAGCAGGGAGTATGATGGGGTCTATCATGTGCTCCACGGGGTCATCAGTCCTTTGAAGCATCTGGGCCCGGACGATATCACCGCGAAAGAACTGCTGCAGCGACTGGACGGGACGGTGGAAGAGGTCATCATGGCCACCAATCCCGACACGGAGGGGGAGGCGACGGCCATGTACCTTTCCCGCCTCATCAAGCCTCTGGGTGTCCGTGTGACCCGGATCGCCTACGGTATTCCTGTGGGCAGCAATCTGGAATTTGCGGATGACGCCACACTCTTCCGCGCCCTGGAGGGGCGGCGGGAGCTTTGACGCTGCCGGAAAAGCCGGGATTTCTTCCGGTGGGTGCGGTTATTTTCACCCGGATGCGTCAAAGATAACAGGGAGCTTTTTCCGGCAGACGGAGCGGATTGTCTGCCGGCGTACATAGGACAGGGCAAAGGGCTGCACTGTCCGGATCTTCTTATGGAACGGAGCGTTTTATGGCATCTGAAAAACTGAAAATTATACCCCTGGGCGGGTTGAACGAAGTGGGCAAGAATCTCACGGTCTACGAAGTCGGATCGTAGCCATGTCGTTCTGTGAGCCAAGGAGTTGTAGTGGGGATT
>JAZSQG010000108.1:0-4773 GCA_045537855.1 Oscillospiraceae bacterium | reverse complement strand
GGCATTTTTTGTGCGGTTCAGAACCGGTCCTTGAGATCGACGCTGCGGAACTGGGCAGGGAAGGGGTCCACGGGATTTCCCACGATAAGTCGGAGGCCAAGCGGTCTTAGGAAGACAAATCCCCACTACAACTCCTTGGCTCACAGAACGACATGGCTACGATCCGACTTGGCATTTTTTGTGCGGTTCAGAACCGGTCCTTGAGATCGACGCTGCGGAACTGGGCAGGGAAGGGGTCCACGGGATTTCCCACGATGGTGTAGACCTTCTTCTCCCCGGTAAAGCGGTTTTCCAGATCGGTATACTGCTGGGGCTCCCAGAAGGGGGTGGCGCTGTCGCCCAGAATACCGGTGGTATCCCCATGAGTCCAGGTGTAAGTGACATTCAGCTCCTTCAGGTTTTCCTGTGCGTGCTTCAGCATGCCCTCCATGGCGGCCTTCAGCACAAAGTGAGTGGTCATGAAGCGGAAGCCCAGAGCCTGGGCCTGCGCATTGGTGATCTCCGGCACGCCGCCGGGGGCCTTCACATCGGGATAAGCCTTCCAGCCGGGCACCAGCTTTGCCACCTTTTTTGCGTCCTCCAGATTGGAGAGCTTCACCAGCATGGTCATTTCCGCACCCAGCTCGTGGCAGTGGGCCAGCCGCTCACAGCCTTCCTCCAGCTGAGTAGCGGGGTCGGCATTGGTGCGGGCGATGAGCATGGTGTCCGTACCGGCCAGGGCTTCCAGCGCAGCCTCCACCTTGGCGTAGTACTGCTCCCGGGGCATGAGGCCCGTGGTCTCCTCCATGTTGCCTGCGTCCTCCAGCTGCACGGCAGCCGCGCCCAGCCGTGCCAGCCGCTTGCAGGTGCGGTACACCGCCAGGGGGCCGCCGAAGCCGTCCTCAATGTCCACGGCCAGGGGCAGGCTGCAGGTGGCGGTGATCCTGCCCACCATCCATTCCAGCTCTGCAAGGCCCGTGAAGCCATAGTCCACCACGCCGTTTCCCGCCAGGGAATATTCCCCGGACGAGAACATCAGCGCCTCAAAGCCGGCCATCTCCATGGCCCGGGCGGAAGAACAGTCGTACACGCAGGGGGCGAAAATGCAGCGGTCACTTTCCTGCATGAGCTGCCGCAGGGTTTTTCTCATATCCGCGATCCTCCGGAAATTATTTTTCTTCAGCATAGCACAGCGGGGCCCTTTCGGCAAGCTGATGGGAAAAAAGCGGGGAGCAAATCACCGGGAGATGCAAAAAGCCCTGCAGCCGGTCTGCAGGGCTTTTGCGTTTTGAGAGCCGAAGGGGCGCTGCGGGTTTATGACAGCAGCAGCTTGTCTGTGGTCTCGTTGGTCCCGGTGGCCCGGCCGAATTTTTCCAGAAGGTCCTCCACGGTGAGCTTTTGTTTTTCTTCCCCGGAAATGTCCAGGGCAATGCGCCCTTCGTACATCATAATCAGGCGATTTCCGTATTCAATGGCGTCGCGCATGTTGTGGGTGATCATCAGGGTGGTCAGCTGATCCTGATTGACCAGCGTGCGTGTGACCTCCATGACCTTGGCTGCGGTTTTGGGGTCCAGTGCAGCGGTGTGCTCATCCAGCAGCAGGAGCTTTGGCTTTTGCAGGGTGGCCATCAGAAGGGTGAGAGCCTGCCGCTGACCGCCGGAAAGAAGGCCCACCTTGTCCGTGAGGCGGTTTTCCAGACCCAGGTCCAGAATTCTGAGCAGTTCGCGGAAGCGCTCCCGCTCCGCCCGGGTGATGCCGATTTTGAGGCCGCGGCGCGCTCCCCGTCGGGCGGCCAGGGCAAGGTTTTCTTCGATCTGCATGGTGCCCGCGGTGCCCATCATGGGGTCCTGAAAGACTCTGCCGATGTACTTGGCCCGCTTGTGTTCGGGCAGATGGGTCACGTCCTTGCCGCCCAGCCGGATGCTGCCGCTGTCCACGCTCCATACACCCGCCACAGCATTGAGCAGAGTGGATTTGCCTGCGCCGTTGCCGCCGATGACCGCAACGGATTCCCCGTCCGCCAGACTGAGGGAGAGGTCCTTCAGGGCATGATTTGCATTGATGGTCCCGGGGTGAAAGGTCTTGTTGATTTTCGTGATTTCAAGCATGCCCGCTTCCTCCTTTCTGCAGGGTTCTGGACGAGTGCGTACCGTTCCAATGCGGGATGAACAGGGCGATGGCAACGAACGCGGCCGAGAAGAGCTTCAGGTCGTCGGTGTTCAGGCCCAGCTGAATGACCAGTGCGATGACCACGTAGTAAACGATGGCACCGATGACCACGCCCGTGAGCCGCAGAGCAAAATTGCGGAAAATCCTGCTGAACAGCACTTCTCCGATGATCACGGCGGCAAGACCGATGACGATGGCACCCCGGCCCATGTTTACGGTGACGCTGCCCAGGTACTGGGTGTACAGGGCACCGCTGAGGCCCACCAGCCCGTTGGAGATGACGAGACCCACCAGCTTCATGGTGTCGGTGTTGATGCCCTGGGCCCGGCTCATGCTGCTGTTGGCACCGGTGGCCCGGACGGCGCTGCCCAGCTCCGTGCCGAAGAACCAGTACAGAAGGGCGATGATGGCGGCCACAAACAGCAGCGCCACCAGGCAGGAGCTTTCCTGCTGACGGACACTGACCAGGAGCGGGAATTTATCCACACTCACTGCCAGCATGGATTTTCCCATGAACCGCAGGTTGATGGAATACAGCGCAAGCTGTGTCAGAATGCCCGAGAGGATGGGCGGGATGCCCATGCGCGTATGCAGGAGTGCCGTAACGAGTCCTGCCAGAGCGCCCGCACAGAAGGCCGCCACCATGGCCAGGGCCACGGGCACGCCGTTCAGGATCAGCAGCGCGGCCACGGCGCCGCCGGTGCAGATGGAACCGTCTACCGTCAGGTCCGAAAAATCCAGCAGCTTATAGGTGATGAAAACGCCCATGGCCAGGATGCCCCAGATGAGACCCTGGGCGGCTGCGTCCGGCAGCATGTTCAGCATGGATGTAAGGAATGACATGGCGCACCTCCGTTGTGCAAGGGATGTGTTGTGTGCTGCAGAAGTGCAGCCGGTACTGCGTTACTGAAGCTCTTCGGGAATGCTCAGGCCGATGGCGGCGGCGTTGTCCGTGTTGATGACCAGCTCCATATCCTCGGCGCTCATGAAGCCGATGGGAGTGGTGGCGGGGTCCGCGCCGTTGACCATGATCTCAAAGGCCATTTCACCGGCGCGCCGGCCCAGCGTGTAGTAGTCGATGGCCACAGAGGCGGTGCCGCCGGACTGCACCATGCCGCCTTCACCGCAGATGACGGGGATCTTCGCGGGCTCCGCGATGTTCTTGACGGATTCCATGTTCTCGGCGAAGAGATTGTCGGTGGGGATGTAGATCACATCGGCCTGATTGCAGGCAGAGGTGACGACGGAGGAAATGGTGGTGACGTCACTGGCCGTCAGCGTAAGGGTGGTGAAGCCGGCAGCCTTGTAAAGCTCCTCGGCCTGATTGCCCTGAATGACGGAGTTTGGTTCTGCGGAGCAGTAGACGATGGCCACGGTTTTGGCTTCGGGGCAAAGCTTCACGGTCAGCTCCACGTGGGCGGCGATGTCGCTCATGTCGGAGTAGCCGGTGACGTTGCCGCCGGGGGCTTCATTGGAAGCGACGATGGCGGCTTCCGCCGCTGCGTAGTCGGTGACGGAGGTGCCCACGATGGGGATGCTGGCGGTGGCTTCCTTGGCGGCGATCACAGCGGGCGTGGCATTGGCCATGATGAGGTCGACGCTGTCATTGACAAACTTGGTCACGATGGTGGTGCAGTTGGTGGGTTCACCGCTGGCAAGCTGAAGGTCGAAGCTGACCTTGTCGCCCAGCTTTTCCTTCAGCACATCCTGGAAGCCCTGGGTCGCCTGGTCCAGGGCCACATGCTGCATGAGCTGCACAATGCCCACGGAATAGCTTTGTGTCTCTCCGGTGCCGGTGTCTGTATTGGCCTTGGTCTGTGAGGCGTTGCTGCCGCAGGCGCAGAGGGCCAGAAGCAGCATGGCGGATACGAGCAGTGCAAGGATGCGTTTCATGATATCGGTTCTCCTTTTTCTGATTTCTTTTTTCTGAAATATAATGAAAAAGGCGGCTCTGTCCCAAGAACAGAGCCGCCTTTTTACACAAATGAAAGGGTGATTCAGCTATGACCCGGACAGAGATGGCAGAACAGGCACGGCAAACAGGCCCGCAAAAAAGCGAGCCATAAAATAAGCATAATAAGAAGAGCCCATCACGGACCGGGTGTTCAATCTGGAAATGATGCTGTTTGCCATGATAAGCTCCTTTCCGCCGCCGGGTTCAGCAGCTGTGATTTTGATAGTCAGTAATTTAGCACTTTCAATCGCTGAAGTCAACGGGCATAATTCACAAAGATAAGCGAAAATTTCAGGCGACATTTTGTCAATTATTTAGTGTAATGAAGCGAAACGGGAGGGCGCGGTTCTTTGCCGGAAGCGGACATGGGGCTGAGAAAACGAAAAACAGCAGGGAAGCGTTTGTGCGGCTTCTCTGCTGTTTTTTGTAAGGAAATCGGAAACGGTTGCTCCGGCCTCAGGGGAGGACAGTATCCACCGCCTCCTGGATGGCGCGGCAGAAGTCGGCGTCCAGCATCAGCTGGGTCTTTTCCGCGTCCTCAAACATGGCGTGGTTTTCTTCGTCGAAGAAGTTGGCACCCCAGGCGGGCAGACCCAGAGGGCTGCGGCCGCTGAGGAGGCGGTAGTGGGTGCAGGCGATAAGATAGTCGCCGTAGGAATTGGCGTGTTCC
>JAZSQG010000291.1:0-6831 GCA_045537855.1 Oscillospiraceae bacterium | reverse complement strand
AGACCGCTTGGCCTCCGACTTATCAGTGCTGCCAATAATAATGCAAGAAGCTTCTTCATATTTCTATGCCTCCCATATTTATTGCATGCTGTCTATGCAAATTATACTATAACAAATTTCCCACCCTTCGTCAATCGCAATCAAAAATCTCCGGTGCGGTAATTGAAAAAACGACCCGGCTTTTTCCGGGTCGTTTGTTTTATTCGGTGCGAAGGGCCACCACCGGGTCCTTCTTCGCGGCCACCCGGGAAGGGATGATGCCGGCGATGAGGGTGAGAGCCATGCTGATGATGACCAGCACCACACCCGCCGCGCCGGGCAGCAGGCTGCGCAGATAGGGGATATCCGTCAGCTTCTGCACGATGAGACTGATGGGGATATTCAGCAGCACCGTCAGCAATATCCCGATGAAGCCCGCCGTGAAGCCCACAATGAGGGTCTCAGCGTTGAACACCCGGGCCACATCCCGCTTGGAGGCGCCGATGGAGCGGAGGATGCCGATCTCCTTGGTGCGTTCCAGCACGGAAATGTAGGTGATGATGCCGATCATGATGGAGGAGACCACCAGAGAGATGGAAACGAAGGCCACCAGCACATAGGAAATGGCGTTGATGATGGCGGTGACGGAGCTCATCAGCAGACCCACATAGTCGGTGAAGTTGATGACCTTGTCTTCCTGCCCGGAAGCTTCCATGTCCCGGTTATACTGGTTGATGAGCGCTACCAGTTCATCCTTATCTTCGAAGGTGGCGCAGTAGAGGTTCACGGTGCTGGGCTGGCTGCGGTCGTTGTAGCCCAGCAGGTTGAGGTTGCCCTTGCAGGTGCCGGAGGAGAAGGGAGGGGGCACAAAGCGGTCGTAATAGGCAGCCAGCCCCGCTTCGTCGGTGATGGAAAGCTGCATTTCCAGCATCCCCGTCAGTTCTTCCGTGCTGAGGCTGCCAAGCCCCGCTTCCGCGGAGGCGGCGTAGCCGGCGGTCAGCTGCTCCACCATGGCCTGCAGCACCTGGGCCCGGAGCTCTTCCTCCGACATGTTGGAGACATAGCCCCGCACGGCATCGGCAGGCATACCCATCTGCTCGGCAGCGGCGGCCACCACCATTTCCAGCAGGGCTTCCTGGCTGTAGCCCTCCAGAGAGGCCTGCGCCATGGCGAGGATGTCCTCTTCCGAGGGAGTAGAGGCGATGGCGGTGTAGAGATTGGCCTTATCCAGATTGCTGAGGCCGGAGACCCAGCTGAGGAACCCGGCTGCCTTTTCGCTGTCCGCAGGCTCGGGGGTGCTGCCGTCGTCAAAGGGCAGGCCGCTGATCACGTCCCGGCTTTCGTCACCCAGCTGCTGCTGCACGATGGCACTTTCGCTGATGGAGTCCAGATAATAAGTGGTCAGCTCGCTGAGGTAGCCCACCGCGCCGCTGATGGCGGCGGCAGAAGCGTGTTCACTGGGGCGGATGATGCCCACCACCCGGAGGGGCAGCGCATCGGAGACCACCTGATACATATAATCCTCATCCTGGCGCATGTCTTCCCAGCGGTCGCCGCTCTCGTCGTAGCGGAAGCAGTCCGTGGGGAGGACCAGACGGAAGGTCTTGGACAGCAGTTCGTCATAGGTCCAGGACTGGACGGTGGCGTTGAGCTTCTCGCCGCTGAGGGTGGCGCTCAGCTGCTCTTCCATCTCCTTCGGGTCCTTGATGCCCAGAGAGTAGAGGTAAATGTCGTTGATCTCGTTGTTGGGGTCCACGATGAGCACCACTTCGTCATACTGCTGGGGCCAGCGGCCGGCGATGACATCATACTGGGTCTGCATCAGTTCCTCATTGTTCAGCAGTTCCTGCCAGATGTCCATACCGGAGGAGAACATCTCCCCGAAGCTGCCCAGATTGCTGAGGGTATCGGCGTTGTAGAAGGTGCCCATGAGGGAATCCATCACGGGGCTGGGGTTCACCTGATACAGCTTGCCGTCCTGAGGTTCGCCGTAGATCTGCAGGGTGCTGTTGTAATCCAGAGAAATGCCGCTGATGTACTGCTTCGCGCCGCTCTCTTCGCTGTCCAGCCAGTTGAGGAGGCTGGTCAGGTCATTGGAGCGGAAGGACATATTCAGCATATTGTCCGCAAGGTCGGACAGGATGGTGTTGGAATACACTGCGTCCAGCTCATGCTGCACCGTGCCGCTGCTGGAGCTGGCCATGGAGCTGATCATGCTGGACATATCCATGGTTTCCGAGGTGATGGTCAGCGGATAGGTGCTCAGGGCGTCCTCCTGCACCCGGTCAATGTAATTCTGGATACCGTTGGACAGGGATAGGATCAGGGCGATGCCGATGATGCCGATGCTCCCGGCGAAGGCGGTGAGGATGGTGCGGGCCTTCTTGGTCATCAGGTTGTTCAGGGAGAGGGAGAGGGCGGTGGCAAAGCTCATGGCGGGCTTCTTCTGCCTGCCCGCAGCCTTGCCGGAGGCTTCCTTTGCTTCCTCCTCGGGGCTGTAGGGGTCGGTATCGTCCAGCACCGTGCCGTCCAGCAGGCGGACGGTGCGGGTGGCGTAGCGCTCGGCCAGCTCCGGGTTGTGGGTGACCATGATGATGAGGCGGTCATGGCTGATCTCCTTGAGGATCTCCATGATCTGCACGCTGGTCTCCGTGTCCAGGGCGCCGGTGGGTTCGTCCGCCAGCAGGATCTCCGGGTCGTTCACCAGGGCGCGGGCGATGGCCACCCGCTGCATCTGGCCGCCGGACATCTGGTTGGGCTTCTTGTGGAGCTGGTCGCCCAGACCCACCTTTTCCAGGGCCTCCGCCGCCCGGCGGCGGCGCTCACTTTTGCCTACGCCGGAGAGAGTGAGGGCAAGCTCCACATTCCGCAGCACTGTCTGGTGGGGGATGAGGTTGTAGGTCTGGAACACGAAGCCGATGGAGTGGTTGCGGTAGCTGTCCCAGTCACCGTCGGTGAAATCCACGGTGCTCTTGCCGCCGATGCGCAGGTCGCCCTGGGTGTAGCGGTCCAGTCCGCCCACGATATTGAGCAGCGTGGTCTTGCCGCAGCCGGAGGGGCCCAGCACCGCCACGAATTCGCTCTGCCGGAAACAGAGGTCCAGCCCCTTCAGGGCATGTACCGTTGTGTCGCCGGCCTGATAATCTTTTGTGATTCCCTTTAGAACAAGCATAGTCAGCCTCCCGGGTTATTTCAGCACTTTTCTACTTAGAGTATCAGCTGTTTGTGAACGCCGTATGAATGGAGAAGAATTTTCTGAAAAGTCTTTCCAATTCACGGTATATTCACAAATATCCTCTATACTATATCGGTCGGGCTGTATTTTGCTCCCGAAAGGCCCCGGAAAGGACAGATTCAAGGATGAAATTTCGTAATTTTCTCGGCAGACTGATGGCGGGACGCCTGGGCACCGACCCCCTCAACCGCTTTCTGTCGCTGTTTACCGTGGTGATGCTGCTGGTCTCCATGCTCCTCAGCCGCCGGGCCATCGGCTCCCTGGCCTGGACCCTGGGCCTTGTGAGCATGGTGCTGATGCTCTTCCGTTCCTTCTCCCGGAATCTGGAGAAGCGCTATCGGGAGAATCAGGCCTATGAGCGCCTGAGCAGGAAGCTTACCGACAGCCTGCGGGGCTATCGCAACCGCTTCCGCCAGCGGAAGGACTACCGCTTCTTCCGCTGCCCCTCCTGCCGCAGCTGGCTGCGGGTGCCCCGGGGCAAGGGTAAGGTGAACATCACCTGCCGCCAGTGCGGGCAGCGCTTCACCAAGAAGACCTGAGAAGGGAGACCGCGGATGACGGACCCCTATCAGGTGCTGGGCCTCAGCCCGGGCGCTTCCGATGACGAGGTGAAGGCGGCCTACCGGAAGCTGGCCCAGAAATACCACCCGGATCTGCATCCCGGGGATGAGGCGGCGGCACAGAAGATGAAAGAAATCAACGCCGCCTACGATCAGATCAAAAATCCCGCCTCCGCTTCCGGCCCCTCCGGGGGCTACGGCCCGTCCGGTGCTTACGGTGGTTCCGGAGGCTACGGCGGGGCTTCTTACGGGGGCTATGACCCCTTCTCCGCCTGGGGCTTCGGCGGTTTCGGCGGAACTGCCGGCACTGACCCCATGGCGGCCGCCCGGGCCTTTTTGCAGGCGGGCTTTGTCCGTCAGGCCCTGCAGGCCCTTTCCCAGGTACCGGCAAATCAGCGCCGGGGCGAGTGGCACTATCTCAGCGCCGTGGCAAACAGCGCCGCAGGAAACCGCATCGCCGCCCTGCAGCATGCCCGGGAGGCGGTGGAGCTGGAGCCGGAGAATGAAGTTTACCGGCAGCTGCTGGATCACCTGCAGCAGGGGCGGGATACCTACCGGCAGCGCAGTCAGAGCCCTTCTGTCCTGTCTCTGGGCAAGGTGGTGGCGGGCATCTGCCTTGCGGACATGCTCTGCAACTACTGCTATTTCTGCCGCTTTGCCGGCTGAATCCCCATTGCGGCGGCGCGGCAGAGCCGCTGCATCGCCTTTGCATGTATGCATCAGAAAAAACGGCAAGCACACAGCTTGCCGTTTTTTTTTAGAGTATGCAGCCGGGCGCTGCCCACTCAGGGCTCTTTCCGAAAGAATTCCACTGCCATGATGACGATGCCCAGCACCGTGAACGCAGCAGCGAGTGCGAACACTGCCGACAGATCCAGCTCTGCCACCGTGGTGAGAAATCTTCCGGGCGGGGTGGACCAGCCGGAAACGAGATGGTTTCCCGCCAAAAAAACGATGGCCAGCGTCCAGATGCTTCCCAGCAGCGCGGTGAACGCGCCGATCACAACCCGCTTCATAAATTCTGCCTCCTCAGCGGTGTGCGTTTCATTCTTCCCCGTCCTCCAGGTCTATCATGAGCTTTTTGCAGCGTTCGCAGCGCCGGGCTTCCAGCGTATGGCCGTCAAAGAACGCGTTCAGAGAGAACTTGCTGAGGCGGATGATCTTGCCGTCCCACATGCTGGGGCCCTCGCCCCAGAATATGGCCTTGCTGCTGTGGATATGGCCTGCTTCCATTTCGTTTCCGCAGTAGGGACACTGCATGGCGGTACCTCCTTTTGCGATCTGCACGGACTTTTCCGTATATTAGCACACTTCGGCCCCGATTTCAAAGCGTTGCGGCGGGAAAAAAGCGGCAGGGCAGACCGGACCGCTCCCCGTTGCAAAACGGAAAAAGCCGTGATAAAATACTTTGTTACTATCGGAAAATGGGGGACTGTGTGCCGTGGCAGAGATCAGAAATGTGAGCCGGGAAGAGCTGGAAGCCCAGCGGGAGATCATGACCCGCATGGCGCAGCGCAATGCCGGCCTTGCCCGGGAGCCGCTTGCCCTGGTGGACACCTACGGCTGCCAGCAGAACGAAGCGGACAGCGAGCGCATCCGGGGCATGCTCCGGGAGATGGGCTGGGCTTTTACCGAGCGGGAAGAGGAAGCGGACCTCATCGTGGTCAATACCTGCGCGGTGCGGGGCCACGCGGAACTGCGGGCTCTGGGCAACGTGGGCGCTCTGAGCCACACCAAGCGCGCCAGGCCCGAGCAGAAGATCGCCCTCTGCGGCTGCATGGTGCAGCAGGCGCATATGGTGGAAAAGGTGAAGAAGTCCTTCCCCTATGTGGACCTGGTCTTCGGCACCCACGAGCTGTGGCGGCTGCCGGAACTGCTGGAAAAGCTGTACACGCCCCACAGGGGGCGCATCTTCCAGGCCCGGCAGATCGACGGCGAGCGCTATGAGGGTCTGCCCGTCCTGCGCAGCCACCCCGTGCGGGCCTGGCTGAGCATCATGAACGGCTGCAACAATTTCTGCACCTACTGCGTGGTGCCCTATGTCCGGGGCCGGGAGCGCAGCCGCGCCCCGGAGGATGTGCTCCGGGAAGCCCGGGAGATCATCGCCGCCGGACATAAGGAAATTTATCTCCTGGGTCAGAACGTGAATTCCTACGGGAAGGACCTGGGGGGCGGGAGCGACTTTTCCGACCTGCTCCGGGAACTGAACGCCCTGGAGGGGGATTTCATCATCCGCTTCATGACCAGCCACCCCAAGGACGCCTCGGAAAAGCTCTTTGAGACCATGGCAGCCTGCGAAAAGGTGGAGCGGCATATCCACCTGCCTGTGCAGGCGGGCAACGACCGGGTGCTGAAGGCCATGAACCGGGTCTACGATTCGGAGACCTATCTGAAAAAGGTGGACTTTGCCCGGCAGTGCATGCCGGATATCGCCATCACCAGCGATATCATCGTGGGTTTCCCGGGGGAAACGGACGAAGAGTTTCTGGATACGCTGGAGTTGGTGCGCCGGGTGCGCTTTGACATGCTCTTCACCTTCCTCTATTCGCCCCGGGTGGGCACCCCCGCGGCGGCCATGCCCGACCCCTTTACCAAAGAACAGAAGCAGAAGCGCTTTGACAGCCTGCTGAAATTGCAGAATACCATTGTCAGCGAGACCCAGGCCGCCCATGTGGGCAGCCGCTACCGGGTGCTCATCGACGGGAAAGCCGGGCAGCCGGGCATCCTCACCGCCCGGAGCAGCCACAACCGCCTGGTCCATGTGGAAGGGCCGGAAAGCCTGGTGGGCAGCTTCCGGCAGGTGGAAATTCCGGACAGCAGCACCTGGAACCTGAAGGGCAGACTGCTGAAGGAGGGAGACTGATGGCGGAAGGCACCCCCATGATGCGGCAGTATCATAAAATCAAGGACGAACTGCCGGACTGTATCCTCTTTTTCCGCCTGGGGGATTTCTATGAAATGTTCAATGAGGACGCGGTGACCGCCGCCCGGGAGCTGGATCTGGCGCTCACCACCCGGGACCGGAACCGCCCCCCGGAAGAACAGACCCCCATGTGC
>JAZSQG010000288.1:0-6547 GCA_045537855.1 Oscillospiraceae bacterium | reverse complement strand
TGGCCCCCAGGACGGCATGGCTACGCTCCGACTTGGGTGACGCGGCTGCCCGGCCCGGTCTGCGCCGTCGTCCGCGCCGGCGGTCCGGGGCGGGGCGTTGGCCCGGGATGCGCCCGGGGCTTCGGGCTCTGAGCGGCCTGCGCTTTGGGTGAGGCGTTCCGACCGGCGCTGCGCCAGCGGCGTGGGTCAGGGACTGTGCGTGGGCTGTGCTGCGTCTGCGCCGCCGGGATTGCTGTCCCCCCCGGCGGTTGGGGCGGGGCCCGGGCGCTCAGCCTTCGCCTTCGGCCTGCGCGTCTTCCACCAGCCGGCCCACCACCACGAAGCGGCCGTTGGTCACCCAGTTGTAGCAGGTGGAGAGGGTCACCAGCTGATCCCCGTATTCGGGGGTCACGCCGGTATCGTAAAGGGCCATTTCCTTGATATTGGTCACGAAATCGTCGTATTCCGCTTCGGTTTCCGCGTCATAGAACCAGTAGTAGCGGAAGCCCTCCTCCTTCTGATAGAGGATGCGGGCCCGGAAGGCGCAGACCACCTCAAAGGTGCGCTCCTCATAGAGGGTGTCGAAGGTGAAGGTCTTGTGCTGCTTCCAGAAGCTTTCGCTCTCAAAGTCTGTGAGGCGGCCGAACATCTGCCCGTCATACTTTTTGTGGCCGTAGATGATGGCGTTGTCCCCCTCCGCCACATCGCAGTTGGCGTCCACAAAGAGGAGGCCGTAGGCGGAGTAGCGGCCGTTCCAGCCCCGGCGGAGGTAATAGTTCTGGTCCTCCGGGGTCTGCATGACCGGGTAGTCGATGACGGTGCCGGGAACGCAGAGCCAGCCCACGATATCCGGGTTGGAGGCGTAAAGCCCCGCGTACTGCAGGAGCATGCCGTTTTCATCCCGGTTTTCGCGCTCCCCTTCCGATACCGGGGGCGGCGTCGGCCGGGGCTTCTCGTCCGGTGCGATGGTACCCACCGGGGTGGGGACGGGGGTCGGGGCGGCATCCGGCTCCGCTTCGCCCGCCGGCGTGACATCCGGCGTCACCTCCGGTGCGGCGGTGGGAGCAGGACGGGCGGCAGCCACCATGGCGGCCAGCTCCGCCAGCTCGCTTCGGTTGCGGCCCTGCTCGATATAGTAGTATGTAAGGTAAGCTGCGCTGCCCAGAAAGATCACGCAGAAAATCACCAGCAGGCAGGTTTTCAGTTTTCTCATGAATCCGTCACCTTCCAATCTGCTGTATAGTTTATACCTTTTTTGCCGCTTTGTCCACAGGATATGCACCTTGCCAGAATTGGCGCATTGTGCTATGATTATTCTGTATCCGTATATGCGGATCGGAAGCCGCCGTGCCCGCCCGGAAGGTGTGACAGTGCGGTGTGAAAGGAGCGTATTCCTATGAAAGATCTGTATCGGAGCCTTGCGTTTCTGCTGAGTCTCTGCCTGCTGCTGGGGCTCTGCGCCTGCGCGGGCGTGGGGGGGCCGGAGCTCAGCCCCTGGGTGGATGTTTACGCCATGGACGCACTGAGCGAGCTGCGTTATGACGAAACTTCCGAAGACGCCCTGCCTGCGGTGTCTCTGGAGTATCTCCCCAGCGCCGACGGCAAGGTGGTCTATCAGAAAGGCGGCGCGGTGATCGACGCCTCCAACCTGAAGGACGGCTATGTGATGTGCAAATACACCATGGGCGAAACCAAACTGAAGGTGCGCATTACCGGGCCCAACGATGTGAAGCTGGATTTCAGCCTCCGCAGCGACGGCGAGTGGGAGACCTTCCCCCTGAGCTACGGCAGCGGCAGCTACAAGGTGGGCGTGTACAAGCACAAGTCCGGCAACAAGTATACCACGCTCCTGAGCCAGACCGTGGAAGTGAAGCTGGAGGACGAACTGGCCCCCTTCCTGCGCCCCAATCAGAAGGCCTTCTTCACCGCCGAAAGTGCCGCCGTGGCCAAGGCGGCGGATCTCTGCACCGGCCTCGGCTCCGAACTGGAAAAGGTGGGCGCCATCTACACCTATGTGATCAACAATATTACATACGACTACGCCAAGGCGGAGCAGATCCTCAACGGCAGCCTTTCCGGCTATGTGCCGGATGTGGACCTGGTGCTGGAAAGCGGCAGCGGCATCTGCTCGGACTATTCCAGCCTCATGGCCGCCATGCTTCGGAGCCAGGGGGTGGCCACCAAGGTCATTTACGGCTACGCCGGGGATGTGTATCACGCCTGGATCTCCGTGTACACGGTGGAATACGGCTGGGTGGAAGCCGCCATCTACTTTGACGGACAGCAGTGGATGCGCATGGACCCCACCTTCGTGGCCACCGGCGGCAACAATTCCGACATGCTGAAATACATCGGCGACGGCAGCAACTACAGCGTCAAGTACATGTACTGAGCGGCTCCGGCCGCCGGAAGGCGATGCGCCTATTACATCCGGCCCTCTGAGGGCGCCGGAAGGATTTGGAGGGGATTCCCATCAGTAAAAAGACACTGGATTATGCCTATCTGTCCTATTTCTTCACGGAGATGGCGGCAGTGATGAAGGCGGGCATCGGCCCCGCCGAAGGCTTCTCCCTGATGGCAGAGGGAGAGAAGGACCCCGATCGGCAGCATATGCTGCTGGATCTCTACGACAGGACCGATGCGGGCATGGGCCTCACCGAGGCATTGGAGGAAGCGGGGGTGTTCCCCGGCTATGTGCTGCAGATGGTGCGCATCGGTGAAGTTTCCGGCTGTCTGGACACCGTGTTCCCCGCCCTGGGGCGCTACTGCGAGGAAAAGCTGCGCACCGCCCGGATGATCCGCAGTGCCGTGGTCTACCCTGCGGTGCTGCTGGTGGTGATGCTGGCCATCCTCACCGTGTTCATCACCCGCATCCTGCCCGTGTTCGGCGATGTGTTCCGCCAGATCGGCGCCACCATGTCCGGCCCGGCCACGGCCTTCATGAATTTCGGCCTGAAGCTGCGCCAGGCCCGCTGGGTGCTGCTGGCCGTGCTGCTGCTCATCGTGCTGGCGGCGCTGGCCATCCGCTGTATCCCCAAACTGAACGCCGCCTTTACCGCCTGGCTGAGCAGACTCACCGCCAGGACCAAAGTGGGCCGGAAGATCGGAACCGCCCGCTTTGCCAGCGCCCTGGACCTTGCCTTCTCCGGCGGTGTGGAGCTGGATGACGCCATCGCCCTTTCCCGCTTCTTCTGCAATGATCCTGCCGTGGCGGAAGCGGTGGACCGCTGCCGGGCCCGCCTCAGCGAGGGCGAGAGCATCGACAAGGCCTTCTCCGAGGAACAGATCTTCACTCCCATGTGCTGCCACCTGCTGCGGGTGGGCGTGCAGACCGGCGAAACGGAGACCGTGCTGAAGGATATTGCCCGGCGCACCGATGAAGAGATGGAGCAGGCCGTGGCGAAGCTCACCGGCGCGGTGGAGCCCTGCATCGTGGTGCTGCTGTGCATCTGCGTGGGTCTGCTGCTGCTGGGGGTCATGCTGCCTCTGGTGGGCATCATGTCCGCGCTGTAAGAGGCTGCCATGGAAAAGAAACACAAGCTGCCGACCCTGGCCGTTACGCTGGCGGTTTTCGTGCTGGTGCTGCTGCTGGTGCTGCGGGGCGTTTCCGAAGCAAGCGAAGCCCGGGAGGCCGAAGCCCTGCGGGTCACCGAGGATTCACTGCATCGGGCCGTCATGAGCTGCTATGCCCTGGAGGGGCGCTATCCCCCCACGCTGGCGTATCTGACGGAGCACTACGGGGTGTATGTGGACGAAGAAGCGTATTTCGTGGATTACGAGATCTTTGCCACCAACCTGATGCCGGAGATCACGGTGCTCCGGCGCAGCTGACAAGGAGTGGCCGATGAAGAAACATGCCGCAATCATGGATACGCTGATCGTGCTGTCGCTGGTCTGCGTGTTCGCCGTGTGCGCGCTGCTGGTTCTGGCTTCCGGCGCCCGGATCTATCAGGAGATCTCCGGGGAGATGGAGCAGCAGTACACCCAGCGCACCGCGCTGAGCTATATCGTGACCAAGGTGCGCCACTATGACGCCGCAGGCGCCGTGGAGCTGGGCACCCTGGATACCACCCCCGCGCTGCTCCTCCGGGAGAGCGACGAAGAGGGGGACTATGTCACCTATCTGTACTGGTACGAGGGCAGCCTCTGGGAGCTGTTCTGCTATGAAGGGGAGGGCTTCCTGCCCAGCGACGGAGAAAAGCTCATGGCGCTGGACAGTCTGCAGTTTACCCGGGAGGGGGACCTGCTGGAAATTTCCTGCGTGTCCTCCGGCATTGCGGACCGGCAGCGGGTCTATCTCCGCTGCGGAGAGGAGGGGGCTGCGTGAATAAGAGCAAGACGCCTCTGTTCCTCACGGAGGCCCTCATTATGCTGCTGGTCTTCAGTCTGGTAGCCGCCGTGTGCATGCGCATTTTTGCCGCAGCCCGGGAGGAATGCCGCCAGAGCCGGGACCTGAGCCGGGCCGCAAGCTGGGCCGGCGCTGCGGCCGACTGCTATCAGGCCAGCGGCGGTGATGTGGCGGAGACCTGCCGCCTTCTGGGTGCCCGGGAGGAAGCGGGCGGCCTGCAGCTGGGCTTTGACCGCAGCTGGGAGCCCGGGGGCGAAGAATATCTCCTGACCCTGCAGGAAGCGGAAGGACTGGCGGAAATCGCCGTGTCCCGGGCGGGGGAAGTCCTGTTTACTCTGGAAACAAAGGCGGTGACGGGACTTGGATAAGACAGGAAGCGCCCGCCGGGGCATGAATGTGGGCCTGCTCACCATCGTGGTGCTGTTCACGGTCCTGTGTCTGACGATTTTTGCCGTCCTCTGCCTTTCCACCGCCCTGAGCGAGGAAAAGCTTGCTGCGGCCTATGCCCGCAGCGTGGAGGATTATTACGCCGCCGACCTGCGGGCCCAGGAACTTGCAGCGCAGTTCGTGGGTCTGGAGGAGGATGAAGCGCCGGCTTTGGCGGAAACGCTGGAAGTGGAGTGCGCCCGGACGGACGCCGGGACGGAGATCCGCTACAGTGTGCCGGTGGACAGCGCCCAGGAGCTGTATGTGGTGCTGCTGCTGAATGACGGCGGCCTGCAGCGCAGCTGCTGGCAGCTCAGGGAAGTGGGCGAGTGGGAGCCGGAGCTGGGCCAGAACATCTGGGACGGCACGGAGCTGCCCTGAAGCTCCCTGTGACAGGAGAGAGGTACTATGAGTTTTCTTGAAATTATGCGCCAGGCTTTGGATCAGGGCGCGGCGGATGTGTTCATCGTGGCCGGCCGGGAGGTCAGCATCAAGGCGGGCAAAAGCGTGGTGCGCATCGGGGAAGAGAAGATCATGCCCGATGCGGCCTATAAACTGGTAAAGGAAGCCTATGAGCTGGCGGGTCGGGACCTGGATATCCTGCTCCAGCAGGGTGACGATGATTTTGCCATCAGCGTGCCCAGTCTGGCCCGGCTCCGGGTCAGCGCCTACAAGCAGCGGGGCAGTCTGGCCTGCGTGGTGCGCATCGTGGCCTTCGGCATTCCCGATTATAAGAAGATGGGCATCCCCGAAAACGTCATGAACGCCGTGGATACCAACAAGGGTCTGGTGCTGGTCACCGGCGCCGCCGGCAACGGCAAGAGCACCACGCTGGCCTGCATGATCGACAAGATCAACAAAACCCAGGAAGGGCACATCATCACCCTGGAGGACCCCATCGAATTCCTCTACCGCAACGACAAGAGCATCGTTTCCCAGCGGGAGGTGGAGATCGACACCAAGGACTATGTCACCGGCCTGCGGGCCTGCCTGCGTCAGGCGCCGGATGTGATCCTGCTGGGGGAAATGCGCGACTATGAGACCATCCGCACCGCCCTCACCGCCGCCGAGACCGGCCATCTGGTCCTCAGCACCCTGCACACCCTGGGCGCTGAGAACACCGTGGACCGCATCATTGATATTTTCCCCGCCAACCAGCAGCAGCAGGTGCGGGTGCAGCTGGCCCAGATCCTCCACTGTGTGGTCTCCCAGCAGCTGGTGCCCACCGTGGACGGCGGCATTGTTCCCGCCTTTGAGATCATGTACATGACCCCCGCCATCCGCAACCTCATCCGGGAGGCGAAGATCCACCAGATCGACACCGCCATCTCTACCGGCGCTGCCGAGGGCATGGTGAGCATGGACGCCAGCCTGCTGGCCCTGTATAAGGAAGGGAAGATCAGCAAGGAGACCTGCATCGAGTGCGCTCTCCGTCCCGAGCAGATGGAGAAGCGCCTGAAGCTCCATTAAAAACAGCTTCAGACCGATTTGCCGACAGGAATCACGCCGATGGGAGCCCCCAGCTCCCATCGGCGTGATTTTTTGCCCGGCAGCGGTCGGCGTCAGAAATTTCAGCAAAAAAGATAATTTATAGTGGAAGGATGTTACCGTCTTGTGACCCTGGGCTGTTACACTGAATTTACAACAGGGGGAGTGTGACTTCTGCCGCCGGTGGCGGAAGGAAGGCCGGCGCGTGAAAAGCGGCTTTGTTCCTCATGAACAGAAGACAAGCTGCCTGAACATACACCGCTATGACGGGCGCATCCCCGTGGGTGCGCCGGAAAACAGCCGCTA
>JAZSQG010000273.1:0-14544 GCA_045537855.1 Oscillospiraceae bacterium | reverse complement strand
GGCCGTTTTCTTCTTCCTTCAGGGTGATGGCCCACTGATAGAAGGAAGGTTCTTCATAGCCGGCCACCCACTTTCCGATGTCTTCCCGTGTGCCGCTGTTCTCTGTGTGGGTGGGCCACATGAGGAATTTTGTGACCTCCGGGTCGGACGCGTAGTTGCGGAACATGTTCTCCGCATCCTCAAGCGTGAATTTGCGCAGGATCAGCCGGCTTGTTTCAATTGTCTGTGTACCTAAATGCTGCATTCCGGTACCTCCTTCCTTTGTTGATCAATTTCTTGCGCAGTATAACAGATTCTGCTTCATTTGTCCAGGTTTGGCCTTTTTATGTTCGCACCCGCGTAATTGTGAAAATTGTATTCCCTGTTGATTGCAATACGTCTTCCTTCGGTATATAATAAGTTGTTAGATTTATGTGTCGAGGCGTATTATGCTGGAAAATATCCGTATTAAAGGTGCAAGAACCAATAACCTGAAGAATATCGATCTGGAGATCCCCAGAGATAAACTGGTGGTTTTTACCGGACTCAGCGGCAGCGGCAAATCCTCCCTTGCGTTTGATACCATTTATGCGGAGGGACAGCGCCGCTATGTGGAGTCTCTCTCCAGCTATGCCCGGCAGTTTCTGGGGCAGATGGAGAAGCCGGATGTTGACTACATCGAGGGTCTTTCTCCCGCGATTTCCATTGACCAGAAGACGACCTCCAAGAACCCCCGGTCCACCGTGGGCACTGTGACGGAAATTTACGATTATCTGCGTCTTCTCTGGGCCCGGGTGGGTGTGCCCCACTGTCCCAAGTGCGGGAAGGAGATCCGACAGCAAACCATTGACCAGATCGTGGATCAGCTGATGCAGCTGGAAGAGGGGACCCGTATTCAGGTGCTGGCACCTATGGTACGGGGCCGAAAAGGGGAATACGCCAAGATCTTTGAGGACGCCCGGAAGAGCGGCTTTGTCCGCTGCCGGGTGGACGGCTCGGTCTACGACCTTTCGGAAGAGATCAAGCTCAATAAAAACGTCAAGCACCACATTGAGATCATCGTGGACCGTATCATCATCCGGGAGGATGTGGCCCGCCGCCTGACGGATTCGGTGGAGACTGCCTCCAACCTGGCCGGCGGCATCGTGATCGTCAATCTCCTGAATGAAGAACAGGACCTGCTCTTTTCCCAGAACTATGCCTGTGAAGACTGCGGCATCAGCATTGAAGAAATGGCGCCCCGGATGTTCTCCTTCAATAATCCCTACGGTGCCTGTCCCGGATGCGACGGTCTGGGCAGTCAGCTGCGGGTGGACCCGGACCTGGTCATTCCCAATAAGAGCCTTTCTCTGCAGGAGGGAGCCGTCTGTGCCTCCAACTGGGGGAATGTGAAGAACGACAGCATTTCCAGGATGTATTTTGAAGCACTGGCCAAAAAATACCGCTTTCAGCTCACGACTCCGGTGCAGGACCTGCCTCCCAAGGCCCTGGAAGTGCTCCTCTACGGTACCGGGGAAGAAAAGCTGGAGCTCCATTATGAACGGGAACGGGGCAGCGGCAAGTTCTTCCAGCCATTTGAGGGCATCGTGAACAATCTCAAGCGCCGCTATAAGGAGACCCAGAGCAGCTCCATGCGTACGGAGCTGGAGCAGTATATGTCTGCCTACCCCTGCCCGGACTGCGGCGGGAGGCGGCTGAAGGATATCGCCCTTGCCGTCACGGTGGGTGGTATCAGCATCGCCGAGCTGACGGAGATGCCCGTCACGGCGGCCGTCGAATTTGTCGAGAAGCTGCAGCTCAGTGGGCAGGAGGCCATGATTGCCGACCGGATTCTGAAAGAGATCCGGGCACGTTTGGGCTTTCTGCAGAGCGTGGGTCTGGAATACCTGACCCTGGGCCGTCAGGCGGGGACTCTCTCCGGCGGGGAAAGTCAGCGCATCCGCCTGGCAACTCAGATCGGCAGCTACCTTATGGGTGTCCTCTACATTCTGGACGAACCCAGCATCGGTCTCCACCAACGGGACAACGAAAAGCTGCTGGATACCCTGAAGCACCTTCGGGATCTGGGCAATACCCTCATCGTGGTGGAGCATGACGAGGATACCATGATGGCGGCGGATTATCTGGTGGATATCGGGCCCGGCGCCGGTAACTACGGCGGCGAGATCGTCTGCGCCGGAACGCCCCGGGAAGTGATGGCCTGTGAAGACTCTGTCACCGGGCAGTACCTTTCCGGCAAGAAACGCATCCCCGTGCCTGCCAGCCGCAGACCGGGCAACGGCAGCTATCTGGAAATTTACGGCGCGGAAGAAAATAACCTGAAGTCGGTGGATGTGAAGTTCCCCCTTGGGGCCTTCAGCTGTGTTACCGGCGTCAGCGGCAGCGGAAAATCCTCTCTGGTGGATCAGGTGCTCTACCGGGCGCTGGCTGCTAAGCTCAACCGGGTGAAGGTCAAGCCCGGCAGATTCCGGGAAATCAAGGGCGTCAGCAATCTGGACAAGATCATTGATATTGATCAGTCCCCGATCGGGCGCACCCCCCGTTCCAATCCGGCCACCTATACCGGCGTTTTCAACGACATCCGGGAACTGTTTGCCGATACGCCCGACGCCAAAGCCCGGGGTTACAGCGCAGGTCGCTTCTCCTTCAATGTGCGGGGCGGACGCTGCGAAGCCTGCGCGGGCGACGGCCTGCTGAAGATCGAAATGCACTTCCTGCCGGATATCTATGTGCCCTGCGAAGTCTGCAAGGGCAAACGCTACAACCGGGAAACTCTGGAAGTGCGTTACAAGGGAAAGAACATTTACGAAGTGCTGGAAATGACGGTGGACGAAGCTCTGCACTTTTTTGAAAACCACCCGAAAATTCGCAGCAAGATCCAGGCGCTCTGGGATGTGGGTCTGGAATATGTGAAGCTGGGGCAGCCCTCCACCACCCTCTCAGGCGGTGAAGCCCAGCGGGTGAAGCTGGCCACGGAACTGCAGCGTCCTGCCACGGGCAGCACCCTCTATGTGCTGGACGAGCCCACCACGGGCCTGCACACGGCAGACGTCCAGAAGCTGCTGAACGTACTCAACAAACTCACCGATGCGGGCAACACTGTGATCGTCATCGAGCATAATCTCAATGTGATCAAATCCGCCGACTATCTGGTGGACCTGGGTCCCGAGGGTGGCGACAAGGGGGGCGCCGTGGTCTGCACGGGCACCCCGGAAGAAGTGGCGGCCTTCCCGGGCAGCCACACGGGCCGCTTCCTGAAGCGGGTGCTGGAAGAGGATCAAATCAATTTGTAATTTGCAGGCAGAGGATTTTGTAAGCATGGATGGTATGGAAAAAGAACTGGATATGATCTCCGGCAGCGTAGACTCGGTGATCTATTCCAATGATGAAAACGGCTATACCGTCCTGCGTCTGAATCTGGACGGAGGCGGTCAGGTGACGGTGGTGGGCACGCTGCCCTTTGCCGCCCCCGGCGAACTGCTGTCCGTGGAGGGGGAGTGGACCTCCCACCAGGTACACGGCAGCCAGTTCAAGGCCCAAAGCTTTCTGCGCAGTCTGCCCTCCTCCCAGTCCGGCGTCTATCTGTACCTGGCTTCCGGCGTGATCAAAGGCGTCGGTCCCGCCACGGCACGGAACATCGTGGAGGCCTTCGGGGAGGATGCCCTGCGGATCCTGGAAACGGAGCCGGAGCGCCTGTGCGAGATCAAGGGGATCCCCCGGAAGCGGGCGGAGTCCATCGGTGCGGAGTTCCGGCGTCAGTCCGCCCTGCGGCGCCTGCTGGAATTCTTCGCGGAAAACGAGATCAAGCTGTCCTACGCCATGCGTCTGTATAAGAGCTACGGGGACGATGCCATGTCGGCCCTGTATGCCAACCCCTATCTTCTGACGGATGAATATTTCGGTGCCAGCTTCGCGGAAGCGGACCGCCTTGCCCTGCGCCTGGGATTTGAAAGCGACTGCCCGGAACGGGTGGAGTCCGCCGTGCAGTTTGAGCTGAGTCACAATGCCAACAACGGGCACTGCTTCATTCCGGAGGAAAAACTTGCCGCCGCGGTGAGTCAGCTCATCGGGGTAAGCCAAGATATCGCACTTAGCGCCATCGACCGCCTCAAGGAGAGCGGGGAAGTGGTGCTGGAGGAGATCGCCGGGCAGAAGGCGGTGTATCTGGCCCGCCTGTACCGGGCCGAGACCTATGTGGCCTGGCGGCTGCTGCAGATGTCCCATAAGACTTCAGGCGCCAGCTACGGCGCGGAGCGCTTTCTGGACCGGGCGGAAGCGGAGATGGGCGTTACGTTGGCGGAAAACCAGCGGCTGGCGGTCAAGGAAGCGGTGCAGTACGGCGTCTTTGCCCTGACAGGCGGACCCGGCACCGGCAAGACCACCACCATCCGCGCCATTCTGAAAATTTTCGACATGATGGGTCTGGAGACGGCACTGGCTGCACCCACGGGGCGCGCAGCCAAGCGCATGCAGGAACTCTGCGGGCGGGACGCCTCCACCATCCACCGGCTGCTGGAAACGGGCTATGACCAGGAGCTGGGCTTCATGGTCTTCAAGCGGGACGCGGACGATCCTCTGAAGGCAGAAGCGGTGATCCTGGACGAAGCGTCTATGGTGGATATCAGCCTGATGCAGGCGCGGCTCTGCGCTCTGAAGCCCGGCTGCCGCCTGATCCTGGTGGGCGATGCCGACCAGCTGCCCTCCGTGGGTCCCGGCAATGTGCTGAAGGACCTGCTGCGCAGCGAGGTCATTCCCGCCGTGCGTCTGACGGAGGTCTTTCGTCAGGCCCAGGAAAGCCATATCGTGCGCAATGCCCACCTGATCAATCGGGGGGAAGAGCCGGACATCCGCAAAAATCAGGGGGACTTTTTTTTCCTGCGGCGGAAAAGCGGGGAGAGCGCCGTGGAGACGGTGCTGGAACTCTGCGCCTCCCGCCTTCCGGAGAAAATGGGCATCCCGGCGGAGGAAATCCAGGTGCTCAGCCCTTCCCGGCGTTACACGACGGGCACCTTCAGCCTCAATCAGCAGCTGCAGAAGGCTCTGAACCCTCCGGCGGAGGGGAAGGCGGAGAAGTCCTTCGGTGAATTTTTGTTCCGCACCGGCGACCGGGTGATGCAGATCCGCAATAACTATGATATGATATGGAGAAAGCCGGACGGGGAAAGCGGCGTGGGCGTCTATAACGGGGACGTGGGCCGCATTACGGAAGTGGACCTCCCTGCTCAGACTCTGACGGTGGCTTTCGAAGACAAATATGCCGTGTACACCTTCGACCTGCTGGGCGATCTGGAACCCGCCTATGCTATGACGGTACATAAGGCCCAGGGCAGCGAATACCGGGCGGTGATCCTGTCTCTGGGAAAATGCGCGCCCACGCTTCTGTCCCGGGCGGTGCTGTACACCGCTGTGACCCGCGCCAGAGAGCTTCTCATTGTGGTGGGGGATGATGATGCCTTCCGGCAGATGGTGGCAAATAACCGCACCCAGAAGCGATACAGCGGCCTGAAGACCCGCCTGCAGGCGGTCACAGTCTGACGATGGCGCTGCTGCGGCTGCTGTTTCCGCCCAAGTGCCCCTTCTGCGGAAACATGCTGGAAGCGGGGGAGGACGGTCTCTGTACCCACTGTGTCGAGACGCTGCCCTATACCGGAAGTCACTGGAAGAGCACGGGCAGCTTTTTCCGCCTCTGCGCATCCCCGCTGCTGTATCGGGACAAGGCGCGGCAGGCGATGCTGCGATATAAGTTTTATGGACATACCGCCTATGCGGAATGTTTTGCCCGGCTGATGGCCGACTGTGTGACCCGGCATCTGCCGGGTGACTTCGATATCATTACCTGGGTGCCCCTGGAAGTCCTGCGCTATCATCGCCGGGGCTATTCCCAGACGAGGCTGCTGGCCATGCATCTGGCACGGCAGCTGGAGGTTCCTGCGCTGCGCCTGCTGCGCAAGCGGCGGCGGACGCAGGCCCAATCCGGCCTGCGGGGGATCGCCCGGCGGAAGGCCAATATCAGCGGTGCGTTTACCTGCCGCAGAAGCGGCGATATCCCGGGAAAGCGGGTTTTGCTGGTGGACGATGTGGTGACCACCGGCGCTACCCTCAGCGAATGTGCCAGGGTGCTGCTGACGGCGGGCGCCCGGGAAGTGTGCTGCGTGACCCTGTGCAGGGCGCACAGCGGAGAGAAACAGACATAAAGAACGGGCGCACTGTGCCCGTCGGAAAGGGAAATGCCCAGATGCTTTTCGGAAGAGACATCGGGATCGATTTGGGAACGTCCATGGTGCGGATGTACCTGCGGGGGAAGGGAATCGTCCTGGAAGAACCCTCGGTCATCGCCGTGGATAAGGTGACGGGACGCGTCCTGGCCGTTGGCCTGGAGGCGCAGAAGATGCTGGGCAGAACGCCCGGTAATCTGGCTGCTATCCGCCCCATGAAGGACGGCGTGATATCGGATTTTGAAATGACGGAGCGGATGCTCCGGGAATTCCTGCGGAAGGTGAGCAGCTTCAGTCTGCTGCGCCCCCGCCTGCTCATCAGTGTGCCCAGCGGCATCACGGAAGTGGAAGAGCGCGCCGTGGTGGAGGTGGGCCTCCACATCGGCGCCCGCCGCGTGTTCCTCATGGAGGGTACGGTGGCGGCTGCCCTGGGAGCCGGACTTCCGGTGGAGGAGGCTTCCGGCCGCATGCTGGTGGATATCGGCGGCGGTACTACGGATATCGCGGTGCTGAGCATGTCCGGGGTGGCAAGCTCCGCCTCGGTCCGCGTGGCGGGAGACCGCTACAATGAGGCGCTCATCCGCTTTGTCCGCAGGAAGGACAATATCCTCATCGGCGAGCGGACCGCGGAACAGGTGAAGCTGGAGCTGGGCTGCGTCTATCCCCAGGCGGAATCCCGCCAGATGGAGGTGAAAGGCCGCTGCCTCCTCACCGGTCTGCCGAAGCTTTGCAGCCTTTCTACGGAGGATATGCTGGAAGCCTTTGACGAGACCAGCGAAAACCTTCTGGACGCCATTCGGGATGTGCTGGAAAAGACGCCGCCGGAGCTGGTGGCGGACATTGCGGCCAACGGCATCACCCTGACCGGGGGCGGAAGCCTCATCCGGGGGATGGACCGCATGCTGGAAGCCAGGACCCACATTCCCGTGCAGCTGGCGGAGCAGGCAGACCGCTGCGTGGCAGTGGGTATGGACAAGGCTCTGGGCTGGCTGGATGAGATGCAGGATGGCACCATCAACCTCTCCCGGAGGAAACAGATGCTATGAGTGAGCCCAACCTTCACAGCGGCCATCGTGACCGCCTGCGCAACCGCTATCAAAGTCAGGGGCTGGATGGGTTTGATGACCACAATGTGCTGGAGCTGCTCCTCTGCTATGCCATTCCCCGGAAAGATGTGAACGAACTGGCCCATCGCCTCATCCGCCATTTCGGGAGTCTCAGCGCCGTGTTTGACGCAGAACTGTCGGAATTGGTGGCGGTGGAGGGCATCGGAGAGCGGAGCGCCACCCTCATTCGTCTGGTCATCGACCTGAACCGCCGCTATCTCATCGATAAGGGCAGGCAGCAGAAGCAGATCAGTCTGGCGGAGACCAGGGCTGCGGGAGAATTCTTCCTGCCCTATTTCTACGGGCTGACGGAGGAGCGGGTCTATGTGGCCTTTCTGGACGATAAGTTTCGCCTGCTGAGCTGCCGCAGCCTCTTTGAAGGCGGTCTGAACTATGCACCTGTGAGCATCCGCAAGCTGGTGGAATGTGCCATTACCCTGCGGGCAACCAATCTCATCATTGCCCACAATCACCCGGCGGGGCAGGCGCTGCCATCCGTGGAGGACCGGGACACCACGCTTGCCCTGGCCGGTGCCCTGCGGGCGGTGGAACTGCAGCTGCTGGACCACATCATCGTGGCGGGAGAAGAGTATATTTCCATGGAGGAGTACGGCTACTTCAAGCCGCAGACAATCGGATAAAGAGCTTCCCCCTCCGGCAGTGCCGGAGGGGGAATTTGTATTGCAATGGGATTTCAGTTTTCGATAATGGTTCCATCGGCAGCCCGGGAGAAGCGCTTCAGGAAAGCCCAGGCGGCCCGGCAGTTGCGGTCATAGACCTCGTGCCCCTCGTTGGAGCCGCCGGCCATGGCGGTGATGCAGCGGCCGTCCTCGCTGTCGAAGTATTCCACGGTGAGAATGCTGTTAAGATAGGTCACCGGGTCGGGGATCTGCTCCCGGCGATGGCCGTTGATGCCCCACCAGGGATTGACGCTGTAATCCGGCTGATAGTCCATGGGCACTCTGTTCAGCTTCAGTACATAATCCAGGCGCTGCTGCAGGTTTTCCCCCTGAGAAGGGAATTCCGGCAGGAAGGTGGTCTCACCGGCCACGTAGAACACGGGCGTAGGCTGGGCGGGAATGTCCTCCACGCCTACGGCGAAGGAGCCATGCATGGGGGCGATGCCTGCAAACACATCCGGGAACTGCTCAATGAGCTCCCAGCACTTCACACCGCCCATGGAATAGCCGTTGGCATACAGGCGGCTCATGTCGATGCAGGGATAGCGTTCCTTGAGGGCATGGATCAGAGCCATGATCTCCTTCGCAGGGCAGCTGGTGTGCTGATCCACCGCAGCCACCATGAAGCCCTCCTCCCGGGCGATCTGGGGCCACTGGGAGGCGATGGACATGAACAGGGCGGTGCTGCCGCCGCCGTGGAAGGTGAGCAGCAGGGGCACATGATCCCGCTGCAGGTCCAGCTCTTCGGGATAGAAGAGGGCGTAGTGGATGTCGTGAGTGGGGGTACTGATATCCCTGTTTTCCGGCGCAGTGGGGACGGTGCGGTATTCCTTGCGGCAGGCAATGCCCAGCCGGGCATAGTCCGGAACAGGCAGCAGCTGCTCTGCCTGACGCAGATAGCGGGTGTTGAAGTTCAGCAGCACGGGGCTCAGTCCCTTGTCGCCGAAGTCGGCTTCCACGCTCCGCCAGTTGCCGGGGCCCAGAGGACGCAGGGCATCCGCCGTACCGGCAGGGCAGTTGATGGCAGAGACCCGCAGGGGCAGGCGATAAGTGTCGCTTCCGGGGATGACGCCGGCATCCACCGTGGGGACCCGGGAGGCATCTGCCAGCAGGACGGAAGCGGGGCTGCGGTCCGTGACGGAGACTTTCCCGTCGGGTCCCCTGCGCTCTTCCTGCAGGGGGCGGAGCATATTGGCGCCCACAAAGTCGGCACCCTTGCCGATACCCACCAGGTGGACTGTCTGGGGGAAGCCCACGATGCGCAGTTCTTCCGCCTTGGTAAAGAAGTTGCGGCCTTTGCCCACGCCGAAGACATATTCGGCGCTGGTATCGGGATTCATGCTGCGAAGCACCGCATGGTAGGCATCGGCGTCCGCCGCAGTCCAGCCCTCGGCGCTGCTGCCGCAGAGAACCAGCACCAGACCGCCGCCGTCGGCAGCGGCGAGGTCAAGGCCGTAGTGCTGCACCATCCGGGCGGCTTCCTCTTCCGTGTAACGGGTTTTGTCGCCGTAGACCAGATAGACGGGTGCGGTGAAATTCAGCTGCAGGGCAGATGTTTCCCGGCGGCTGCCGATGGGGTAGCAGACATGGACTTCTGCGCCATCGGCCTGAAAGTGGGTGATATGTACCTGTTTCATCCTTACCTCCGTTCCTGTTTGTACAGACATTTATAATCCTATGTTGTTAGAATACCCCAAGGGGCAGGGAATGGCAAGCGACTTTTTCCGTTGCCCTCAGACAGAGGGGAATTCCCGCAAATCGGCCCTGCGCTCTTGTAATAAGCGGCGCTTTTGCGTATAATAATTTGATAGCCTTTCCTGCATGTTTCGCAGGAAGAAGAGAAATCCGTTCAGCGGGGTGATGCAGCGTTGGAATTTAAAGTACATGCGCCTTTTGAGCCCATGGGCGACCAGCCCCAGGCCATTGAGCAGCTGGCCCGGGGGATAGAACTGGGCTTCGAGGAGCAGACGCTTCTGGGCGTCACCGGCTCCGGCAAGACCTATACCATGGCCAAGGTCATTGAGCGTCTGCAGCGCCCCACCCTGGTACTGAGTCACAATAAAATACTCGCCGCCCAGCTTTGCTCCGAATTCCGGGAGTTTTTCCCGGAGAACGCCGTGGAGTATTTCGTGTCCTACTACGACTACTACCAGCCGGAAGCCTACATTCCCGTGACGGATACCTTCATTGAAAAGGACGCGGGCATCAACGATGAAATCGAGCGGCTGCGGCACTCGGCCACATCCTCCCTCTTTGAGCGGCGGGATGTGATCGTGGTGGCCTCCGTCAGCTGCATTTACGGTCTGGGCGACCCCATCGACTATAAGAATATGGTACTCTCTCTCCGGGAGGGGCAGGTGCGCAGCCGGGAGGAGATCCTCCACAAGCTGGTGGAGATCCGCTACGAGCGCAACGATATGGCCTTTGACCGAAATATGTTCCGGGTGCGGGGGGATACCATTGAGGTCTTTCCCGTGTACAGCCGGGATACGGCTATCCGTATCGAGCTCTTCGGGGACGAGGTGGAACGCATCAGCGAAGTGAATGTGGTGACGGGGACGGTGCAGCGGCGGCTGCGCCATGCGGCCATTTACCCCGCCTCCCATTATGTGACCAGCCGGGAGAAGATGGACCGGGCCCTGGGGCGCATCGAAGCGGAGATGGAAGAGCAGGTACGATTTTTCACCGAGCGGGAGAAGCTCATCGAAGCCCAGCGCATCCGCCAGCGGACTACCTATGACATGGAAATGATGCGGGAGCTGGGTTACTGCTCCGGCATTGAGAACTATTCCCGGGTCATCAGCGACCGGGCGCCCGGCAGCGCCCCCATGACGTTGCTGGACTATTTCCCCGATGATTTTGTCCTGTTTATCGACGAAAGTCATGTGACTCTGCCTCAGGTGCGGGCCATGTATGCCGGTGACCGGGCCAGAAAGACCAATCTGGTGGACTACGGTTTCCGCCTGCCCAGCGCCTTTGATAACCGGCCTCTGAATTTTCAGGAGTTTCAGGACCGGGTGAAGCAGGTGGTCTATGTCAGCGCTACCCCCAGCGAATATGAGCTTTCCCGCAGCGCCCAGGTGGCGGAACAGATCATCCGGCCCACCGGTCTGGTGGACCCGGAGATCATCCTCCGTCCCACGGAGGGGCAGATCGACGATCTCATGGAAGAGATTCGACTGCGCAGCGAGAAGAACGAGCGGACGCTGGTGACGACCCTCACCAAGAAAATGGCGGAGGATCTCACGGAGTATCTCCGCAAGGCGGGGGTGCGTGTCCGCTATCTGCACCACGATATCGGCAGCATCGAGCGAATGGAGATCATCCGGGATCTGCGCCTGGGTGAATTTGACGTGCTGGTGGGCATCAACCTCCTGCGGGAGGGTCTGGATATCCCGGAGGTGTCCCTGGTGGCCATTCTGGATGCGGACAAGGAGGGCTTCCTTCGCAGCGGCACCTCTCTCATCCAGACTATCGGCAGAGCCGCACGGAATGCCGGGGGTCAGGTCATCATGTATGCCGACACCCGGACGGCGGCCATGGACTACGCCATCGGCGAAACGGAGCGGAGAAGGGAAAAGCAGACGGCCTACAACGAGGAACACGGCATCGTGCCCCGGACCATCATCAAGAGCGTGCGGGAACTGGTGGAAATTTCCAGGCCGGACGATGGAGCCGGCCGCTACGAGGATGGCATGAAGATGACGGCCCGGGAACGGGAAGCGGCCATCGAAAAGCTGGAAAAGGAGATGCGCAAGGCCAGCAAAATGCTGGAATTCGAATACGCCGCCGTGCTGCGGGACCGCATCATCAAGCTCCGGGGCGAAGGAACATGAACACGCAAACACCACTGCCGCATAGAATGATGCGGAGTGGTGTTTGTTTGTTATGATGCAGAATGTGCCTCTTACTCCGTGGCTGCTGGCGCTGATCGCCGGGACCGGCACCTGGCTGGTGACGGCTCTGGGCGCTGCCACGGTGTTTTTGCTTCGGGGTGACAGCCCCAAAATACGGAACTGGATGCTGGGCTTTGCTGCCGGCGTCATGGTGGCCGCCAGCTTCTGGTCGCTGCTGCAGCCTGCCGTGGAACTGGCGGGGGAGGTGCTGCGCCTGCCTGCCTGGCTGGCGGCCACCGGAGGATTTCTCAGCGGCGCGCTGTTTTTGTATCTCAGTGACAAGGCTGTGAGCAGTGCGAGAAAGCAGGTGGAGGGGAGCCGCGGTACCGGTTTGCGGAGAATCCGCATGCTGCTGCTCTCCATTACGCTGCATAATATCCCGGAAGGGCTGGCAGTGGGGGTGGCCTTCGGTGCCCTGCAGTATGACCCTTCCCCGGAACGGCTGATGGCGGCATGGTCGGTGGCGCTGGGCATCGGTATCCAGAATTATCCCGAGGGGGCAGCGGTGGCGCTGCCCATGCGTCGGGAGGGCTGCAGCCCTCGCAGGAGCTTCCTCTGCGGGCAGGCTTCCGCCATGGTAGAGCCGATTGCCTCCCTGTTGGGGGCGCTGCTGGTGCTGCGGATGCAGCGGCTGCTGCCCTTTGCCCTGTCCTTTGCCGCAGGGGCCATGATCCTGGTGGCAGTCCATGAGCTGATCCCGGAATGTCAGGCAGAGCGGGGCAGCAGCCCCTATTTTGCCACCATGGGGATCCTGGCGGGTTTCGCGGTCATGATGCTGCTGGATGTGGCGCTGGGCTGAACAAGGCCGTCTCTTCATCGGAAGGGACGGCCTTGTTCCGTGTGTCACAGGTAGCCGAAGAGGGCGGCACGGGTATCCGGCACCGGGAGTGGGCCGTACTCCGCCGCGCTGCTGCCCAGCCAGCTCATGCATTTCTGCATCAGCGTGTGATGGAGCAGGGTGGGGATCTCTCCTTTCAGCGCCGCGGGCGCAACGCCCGCCAGAATAGCGGCTGCCCGGCGCACAAGCTCCTCCCGGATGCGGCTGAGGGCTTCCGTGACCGGCTCCAATACGCACAGCACATCCCGCAGCTGGCCGGATGCCTCCTCAAACATGGGGAAAGGGGGAGTTTCGGAGCGGTCGCGGCAGCGGAGGATCGTATCCCGGGGATGCTCGCTGCCGTCGTAGCCCAGGGCAGCACTGTGATGGTGCAGCACCGGAAAATCAATGAAGCCGTAGCTGCCCGGGCCCTGCCCCACGCGAAGGGCGAAGGAGCAGTCCTGCTGTTCGGGGGCCGCAGGAGCATCACCGTCCCGGGTCCTGCCCCAGATCAGGCCTCTGCAGCGGAAACTCAGCTGCCTGAGGGGAAAGGCTTCGTCCCGGTCCTGAAACTTCTGCAGGACTTCAAAGCAGCACAGGGCGAAAAAGGTCCAGCAGAGCACTTCGTCCGGCAGGGTATTTCCGCGGAAATTCAGGCTGCGAAGAGCGGGCAGCAGCCGGATGATCTCCCGGACTGCAGCACCCACTTCGGCGGCCAGGTCCCGGTTTACATCGGCATAGAACGCTTCGTCAAAGGCGGCATCATAAAAGAGAATACTGCTCTGCCAGCGCTCCCGCCCGGTGCTGCGCATCAGCCCATGCTCCTGCAGCAAATTCAGTTCATCCTCCAGATACACGGTGGGGATGCCCAGCTCCACTGCCAGCTCCCGGGTGCTCATGGGGCGGTGGTAGGCGGCCAGCAGCAGATTTTGCACAATAAGCCGATTCAGCAGCTCCCGAAGCTCCGGACTCGCACTGCCCCAATACAGCAGCCGGATCTCCGCCCGCTCGGGTCGGTAGCTTCGCTCTCCAAATTCCCGGTTCATATCCATCCCCTCCCGCAGCATCAGTCTTGTCTGAAACAGGCAGTATTTTACCGTGTCCTGGGATAGCTGCAGCTGCCGGGCGGTTTCCGCCACGCTGCGGCCCTCCAAATAATAGGAAACGGTGCAGTCCCGATAGCGGCGGCTCAGCAGACTCAGCTCCCGCCGCAGCTTCTGCAGTTCGCTGCTCCGGGAAAGCTGCTCCCAGAGGGCGTCGTCACGGCCCGGCACCTCCGAAAGGGGGACTTCGCTGCGGCTGCGCCTGCGCAGGAGTTTGGCATATTGATTCCCGGCGGTCTTCCACAAATAGCCGTAAAAGGCATGTTCATCCCGGATGCGCTCTGCCCCTTCCAGGACCGCTGCCGTGACCGCTCCGGCCAGGTCTTCCGCATCCTCCCGGTGGCTGCAGCGGCGCAGAGCCCAGGCAAAGAGCGGCTTCTGCACTTCCAGCAGCAGGGCAGCAACCGTATCAGCCTGCATATCCATCCCTCCCTTCCTACAGATAGTACCATATGCCGGCATTTGGTGTAGAAAAAAAGGGCGTGTTGCAAAATTCATATTTTGCAACACGCCCCACGCGAAACAAACGTTTCGCGTGTAAATTCCCCTGGAATTTACGGAGGTGTTGCAATTTTGCAACACCTCCCTATGCTTATTTGGTATACATGGCTCTGCGCTTCTGCTTTTTCTTCTTGCGGCTGATGACCAGCAACACCAGAAGGATCACCACCACCGCCACGCCGATGAGGCTGATGAGCAGGGTGCTGCTGGCGCCGGTGGTCTTGACTTCCAGCCAGTAGCTGTCCAT
>JAZSQG010000278.1:0-4028 GCA_045537855.1 Oscillospiraceae bacterium | reverse complement strand
CCAGAAAAAGAAAGCCCGTGCTGCGGTTTTGGAGCGGGCGATGGGAATCGAACCCACGTATCCAGCTTGGAAGGCTGGTGTTCTGCCATTGAACTACGCCCGCGGGTACGCGTCTTTTCAAGCGCCGAAACGTATACTAGCACAAGGAGGGAAAGCTTGTCAATATGATTTTCCAAAAGAGTGAAGAAAATTTGAGGGTTTTCTAAGATATGGCGCATTTTGACTTGATGATATGGGCATGACAGGGGCGTACGGGGGTGAAATCCTTTGCTTTTTCAGGTGCCTGTGTTATAATCACACAGTATATGTGCGTAAAATCGTAAGATGCTTCAGATATCGAACGGATGGAGGTTTGAACAATGGCGAAATCCAAAAAGGGTCTTCTGTTCTTCGCGCTGGGTCTGGGTCTCAGTGCCGCCGCGGTGTATCTCTATAAGAAGGGATGCCTGCGGGTGCATGTGGATGTTGATTACGAAGATGAGGATGATTTCTATCCCGAATTTTCACGGGAAGCTTTTGAGTCTTGTGCTGAGGAGCAGGAATGCTGCTGCACCGAGCTTACCCCCGCTGCCTGCGAGTGCGCAGAAACTGAGGAAGTCTGCGAAGAGAGCTGCGCTGCTCCCGATGTTCCTGCGGCGGAAGCCTGCCCGGAGGAAGCCATGCTGACGGATGGGGTGACGGATGCCGCCGTCCCGGTAGATGCGGGAGAATAAGGCTGTCGGCGGGGAAGTGGAGTCGCGGCGTTTCGTGCGTCGGCTGAGAAGCTTTCTGTCTGGTGTCGGGACCTGCCGCATCGGGCTGCATGCTTCATCCGGTGCGTTCTTCCTCTTCCTGTCCCTGTTTCCCGTTGCGGTGCTGGGTTGCGCCCTTCTGCCCCTGACAGACCTGAACAGGGAACTCCTTCTGGAGCAGCTGAGCGCCATCCTGCCGGAGGTGGTGGGAGACCTGCTGGAAGTGATCCTGTCTCAGGTATATGAAAGCTACAGGGGGCTGCTGCCTCTTTCCGGTATCCTGACCCTCTGGTCCGCCGGAAAAGCCTTTTTCGGTCTGATGCGGGGACTTGACCGAATTTTTGGCGCCCAGAAGCCCATGAATTTTTTCAGGGCAAGGTTCCTTTCGGCGCTGTATACGCTGCTCCTGCTGCTGATCATGCTGATCGCGCTGCTGCTGATGATGTTCCGGCGGCGGCTTGGTCTGCTGCTGCCCGGGCACAGCCCGCTGCTGCAGCTTGCAGAGGGGCTGGTTCACATGCGCTTTCCACTGGCGATGCTGCTGCTGGCACTGCTGATCGCCCTGCTTTACCGCTTCCTGCCCGGGAAGAGTCTGCCCTTTGCGCGTCAGCTGCCGGGAGCTTTGCTTGCTTCTGCCGCCTGGATGCTCATGAGTTGGGGATTTTCACTTTATGTTAACCGTTTTGGGAGCGGCAGCATTTACGGCAGTCTGGCGACCGTGGCCTTTGCACTCCTGTGGCTGTACTGGTGCATGTATATCATTCTCTTCGGGGCGTACTTCAACGTATGGCTGGAAGGGCTGCACCCCCGGAATGGGAGCAATCGTGTGTAAAAGGGCCGAATGGGAAGAAAAAACCACAAAATTTAGATTATGAGGTAGACAACTGTCAAAATCTGCGATAAAATTCTTCGAGGCATTGCGGGCACGCAAAGCCCGGACTTTGTTTGGAGGGAACCAATGGAAAGTATTTTCAACAGCCCGAATCCGATCCTCTTCGGCATCGGTGCGGCAAAGGAAACCGGCAGAAAGCTGCAGGGTTTCGGCTGCAAAAAGGTTCTTGTAGTGTTCGATAAGGGAATTCAGAAGGCCGGCGTCGCCGACCAGATCCTGAATGTCATTCATGAAGCCGGTATTGAGACGGTTTGTTATGACAATGTACAGGCGGACCCTCCCATCTGGTCCGTGGAAGAAGCGGGCGCGCTGGGTGTCCGTGAGCAGGTGGACGGCATTGTGGGCGTTGGCGGCGGCAGTTCTCTGGATACGGCGAAGGCTGCCAAGATGCTGCAGACCAATCCGCCTCCGCTGCGGCAGTATTTCGGCCGCGTGGGCGTTGTGACCAAGCCCAGTGTGCCCCTCATCGTGATCCCCACCACCGCCGGCACCGGCAGTGAATGTACCCCCGGCGGCGTGATCACCGATACCGAGCGCAACATCAAGACCAATATTTCCGGCGTTGGCTGCCAGGTGGATCTGGGCATTGTGGATCCGGAGCTGACGCTGGGCCTGCCTAAGAGCGTCACCGCTTCCACCGGTCTGGATGCCCTGTGCCACTGCGTGGAATCCTATACTTCCGCAATGGCCAACAGCATCAGCACCGTGCTGGGCAGGGAAGGGATCCGCCTTGTGGGCAAGTACCTGGTCCGCGCCTGTGAAAACGGCAGGGAAGACCTGGAAGCCAGAGAAGGCATGAGCAAGGCTGCCACCTTGGGCGGCATGGCCATGAGCGGTGCTTTCTGCCACCTCTGCCATGATATCGGCCGCAGTCTGGGCGCCAAGTTCCATGTGCCCCACGGCACCGGCTGCTCCGTGACCCTGCCTCAGGTGCTGCAGGTGATCGCGCCTTATAAGACGGAAGAAGTGCGCTACATCGCCGAGTGTCTGGGCGCCGAGCTTCCTGCAGATGCGGATGCGAAGGCTGTGGGTCAGGCTGCCTACGATGCTGCCTGGAAGCTTCTGAAGGCTGCCGGTCTGCCCAACATGAAGGAGCTGGGTCTGGATAAGCAGGCGCTCCTTGACGCTGTGCCCGAAGAAGTCGTGATGCAGATTGAGATGGAGATCAAGGCATTCGGCGGCATTGCGCCCCCTCCGCTTCCCGTCACCGAAGAGCTGGTGGCGGAGATCGTTTCCCGCGCTTACGACGAGAATTGAAGGACTTGCGGTCCCGTTTCCGCAGTGTTTGATACTGAACCGAGAAAGGAACGAGAATCATGGCGAACAAATTCCCTGCAGTCAATAAAGCAGAGATCAAGAATGTTCAGGTCCTGACTCCCCGGCTCCAGCAGCTGAAGCAGCAGTGGGAAGAGGCCGAACCCCAGGTCTATGTTGACGATACCCTTCTCTTCACCGCCTCCTGGAAGGAGACCGAGGGCCTCCCTGTGGACATCCGCTGGGCCAAGGCGCTGGAGAAGCGCCTGGACGAATGCCCCATCATCCTGCGTGAGGGCGAGCTCCTGGCCGGCTCTCTGACCAAGTTTGTCCGCGGCAACGGCACCCTCTGTGCCATGAAGCCCCACGAAATCCTGAAGATGGTGGAAAGCGGCAAGTTTGACCGCAAGACCAGCGACACTGCCTCCACCAACATTACCCCCGAAGACCTGGAAGCCCTCCGGCAGGACGCGCTGTACTGGATCGACGAGATGCCCAAGGTCAGCACCGTCAACGCGGCTGTGGAATTTGAGATGGGCGAAGAAGCCTTCGACCTGCTTTTCGACCGGGGCATGATTTTTGAAGGACGCGGCGTCCGCTATAAGATGGACCGCGGCCTTTTCCAGAACTATTCCGCTTACGGCGGCGGCGTTGCCCAGGTCAGCGACAAGTGCATCGCTGTGGGTCTGAACCATGTCATCGAGCTCTGCAAGAAGGAGCGCGAGCGCATGATGGCCGAAGGAGACAATGAAAACAGCCATGGCGCTGCCCAGTTCCTGCGCAAGTTCTGGCTGCTGAAGGCCTGCATCATCTCCTGCGAAGCCTTCATCCGCTATGCCAGGCGCTATGCCGACCTGGCCCGGGAGCAGGCAAAGACTGCCGATCCCCAGCGGGCGAAGGAACTCATCCGCATCGCCGAAGCCTGTGAGCGCTGTCCCGCCGAGCCTCCCCGGGACTTCTTCGAAGCCGTCCAGTGCGTGCGTCTGTACCATCTGGTCTGCTGGAAGGAATCTTCCGACCGTCCCGAGGTGCCCGTGGGCCGTCTGGACCAGATCCTGTATCCCTACTACGAAGCCGACAAGGCTGCCGGTAAGGTTACCGCGCAAGAAGCGGCCGAGCTGCTGGGCGCTCTGTGGCTGAAGATCCGCGAG
>JAZSQG010000275.1:0-3335 GCA_045537855.1 Oscillospiraceae bacterium | reverse complement strand
GTCATCGATGGAGATGGACAGGATGGCCTGGGGGGCGTAGTACTGGCTCAGAGATTCGGCATAGTTGTTGGAGGAAACGAACATGCGCTTGATGTGGTGGCCCATCTTGCTGATGGCGGCCTTCACCTCGTCAATGCTGGTCATGTTGTAGAGATAGTCGGTGGTAACGCTGGCCTGCTCCCCGTTGAAGGGGTTGATGCCGTTGTTGATGGCCATGTTCAGGATGCTGCCCCTCCAGACGCTGGCGTGGGGGGGATGCATGCCGTTGGGAGCGGGATAGTCCTTGCCGCAGCAGACGATCTCCTGACAGCCGATGATGCCGTAATCCCGGGCGTCCTCCAGACTCATGTCCAGCTCGGACACCAGGGAGGGGATGATGACCTCATCGTTCTGGTACAGGGGCAGGCCGCCCACCAGCTTGCTGGTCTCCAGAGCGATCTCCCAGAGTTCGTCGGGGCTGTTCTTGTTGAAGCGCAGGGAAATGGTGGGGTCATGGAGCTTCAGGCGGCCCACAGTCTCCAGCACCATGAAGGTGACGGGATTGGTGGCGTCCTCACCGGTTTTGGGGTCCACGCCGCCCAGCGTGGTGTGCTGATAGGTGTTGCCGATGCCGGTGGTGTTCACCAGCTTGGCGGGGCCCGCACCGTAGAAGCAGTTGGCCTTCAGGAAGAAAGCGTCCACGATCTCCTGGGCCTCATCCATGGTGATGGTGCCTTCCTCCAGGTCCTTTTTCAGGTAGGGCCAGGTGTACTGGTCGAAGCGGCCCAGCGCGGGGGAGGGGAAGGTGGACTCGATCTGGATGAGCACCTGATAGAGCATGGTGCCCTGCACGGCTTCCCAGAAGTTCCGGGCGGGATTCTCACTGAGCCAGAGGAGGCCGTCGGCCATCCTGGTAAGCTCTGCCTTCCGGGCGGGGTCCTGCTCTTTGGCGGCCTTTTCGGCGCAGCAGGCGGCGTAGCGCTTGCCAAGGGTCATAGCCCCGTCGCAGACCAGGAGGACGCTTTCATAGAAGAGGTTCTTCTCCACATCTTCGCCCATGAGCATGCCGTAATGCTCGTCCAGCCACTGCTGGGCCTGATCCCGGATGGCCCTGTAGCCCACCCGGAGGATCTTTTCATAGCCCGCCACCAGATGACCGGCAGGAAGGCTCACAAGGCCCATGCCCCCGTCCACATAGCTGGAAACATTCAGACGCTTCAGCTCCGCGTGGTGCCGGGGAGTCCAGGCATCGGCCACGGTGCCCACTTTGTGGGTGCTCCAGTATTCCTGGGCGTCCCGGATGATGGCATAGTCCTCGGGGCTGATGGTGTGGCGCAGTTCTTCCTCATCGGGATTGTGGTACAGGCCGTCCTCCCGGATGGTCCACTCCCCGTTTTTGATGGGCTCGATGAGCCATTCGGAGATGCCCCACTCGGGATACTGGGGGCTGGAGAAGAAATGAGGGCCCTTGTTGCCCACGATGATCTCGAAATCCTCCACCAGAACGGTCATTTCCTCGCACAGGGCCTTCAGGGCCATGGCGCGCTTGATGATGGGGATCACATGCTCGTTGCGCTTATATACCTCCGTGAGGATGCGGGTACGCTCGGCATCGTTGCGGATGACCCGATCCCGGATCAGCTCACGCATATAACGGATGCGCTGGGTAGCAGGTCTGAACTGATACATATATCGTCCTCCTTACACAGCCTTAAGGCGGTTCTCTCTTGAGGAAATTATAATATAATGCTTGCGGATTTGCAATTACCTATGCTACACTGTACAAAGAGGAATTTTCAAAAATCCAATCCAAATGCAATCTAAACAAGGAGATGTAAGAATATGAGCATGGAAGTTCGCCTGAATACCCACGGCCCCGGAAAGCTGCAGACCCTGACCATGATCGCCGACGAAGCCGGCTTCAACGTCACCAGCGTTCTCATCATGGGTGAGAAGGACTGCGTCCTGGTCGACGCCCAGTGGACCCGTTCCAACATCTATCGCGTCATCGCTGAGATCTGCGAGCGCAACCTGAACCTGAAGGCTGTCTTCGCCTCTCACGCCCATCCCGACCACTACTGGGGCATCGGCCACCTGAAGGAAGCCTTCCCCGACACCACCATCTACTGCATGCCCGAGGATCTGGAGACCATCCGCGTCCAGTTCAATGACAAGACCGAGCATTGGGAAGGCATCATCGGCAAGGTCAACCTCTGCCGCAACTGCCCCGAGCTGACCCCCCTGCCCGAGAGCAACAAGATCATGCTGGAAGGCGAAGAAATCATTGTCTTCCCCCAGGTCTGGGGCGACCTCCAGTACAACACCGTGGTCTGGGTGCCTTCCATCAAGACCGTCATCGGCTCCGACGTGCTCTTCAGCCAGGCTCACCCCTTCACCTGCGAAGTCAGCGCCAACGGCCGCAAGAAGTGGATCGACGCCATTGAGAAGCTGGAAAAGCTGGGCGCCGAAGTGGTCATCCCCGGCCACATGAAGCACGGCGAGCCTCTGGACGAGCGCGCCTACAAGTTCACCAAGGACTACCTCATTGCCACCGATGAGGAACTGGCCAAGACCAGCGACATGAAGGAGTTCTTCTATGACATGTGCATGAAGTTCCCCGAAGCCGTCCTGATCTTCCTGTCCAACGATATGAACTCCAGCGTGTTCCTTGGCGGCCGTGAGTGGAACTGGAACAACCTGAACGACGGTCCCGACATGACCGGCATCAACGCCTCCATCAAGCCCTGACCGACATGTACGTTCAGAAAGCCATTTTGATGGACGCTGCGGCCATGTCCCGCAGTCTCATGCGCATCAGCCACGAGATCGTGGAGCGCAATGAGGACTGCAGGGACCTGTGCATCGTGGGCGTTTACCGCCGCGGCTGCGTACTGGCCAAAGAGATCGCCCGGAACGTGGAACGCATCCTGGGAAGAGCGCCCCTGCTGGGCGAGCTGGACATCAGCCTCTACCGGGATGATCTCACCGAGATCGGCGAGCAGGCCGCGGTCAGCAATACCCGGATGGATTTTGACATTCGGGGCAAGACCGTTGTGCTGGTGGATGATGTGCTGTATTCCGGCCGTACCACCAGAGCAGCCATTGAGGCCATCATCGACCTGGGAAGACCGGCGGCCATCCAGCTGGCGGTCCTGGTGGATCGTGGCCACCGTGAGCTGCCCATCCGGGCGGACTTCGTGGGTAAGAACGTGCCCACCTCCCACCGGGAGATGATCGAGGTCCGTGTGCCGGAGTACGACGGCGTCCGGGAAGTGGCCCTGCTGGAAAAACGGCCCGACGCATGATCTGCGGGTCCGTAGCCCGGAACTGACATAGCTAAGTCGGAGGCCAAGCGG
>JAZSQG010000153.1:0-1634 GCA_045537855.1 Oscillospiraceae bacterium | reverse complement strand
GCTACCGCTCCAACTCCTGGGAATTCTACGGCCAGAAGACCGTTTTTATCGAGAAGTTTTTCGACAAGGCTGTGGATATGAACGACGGCTCCACCTACGCCGTCACCGCCTGGCGCAATCATGACGCCAGCAGCACCCTCCAGTCCACCGTCCGGGACGGGGACCGGGTGGAGGTGCTCATCTACACCATCCTCAGCAGCATGAACTACAGCTATCAGAACTACGGTCTGAGCTACTTCAACTATTTCGAGGCGGAGGCCGCCCCCGGCGAAGCCTTCACCGTCAAGGCCCTGCGCAGCGTCATGGACATGAACACCTTCCTGTGGAAGGAAGAGGGCTGCACCGACATGACCGTGTATGTCAACGGCATCGCCAGCAAGTTCCCCGTGGAAGCGGACGGCAGCATCCGTCTGCAGTTTGACGAGGCGGGCACCTACTACCTCTCCGTGGGCGGTAATCCCGCCTTCGGCAGCGCCGCCATGAAAATCGTCATCCGGGAAGGCGCGGCCTTCAGCGGACGCACCCAGCTGCCTCCCCCCCGTCTGGCCGCCTCCGGTCTGGAGGAGGGCGGCGGTGAAGACATCACCGTGTATGTGAATGTGGCCGATCAGGGCGCAGCCGGTGTGGGCAAAGTCAGCGGCAGTCTGCTGGCGGGCTACCCGGTCACTGTTCCCGCCGGAGCCACGGTGGATGACGTGCTGGACGCCCTCACCAAAGCCGAATGCCCCGAAGGCGAAGCGGGCTACACGTCCTCCGGCCTGGAAATGAACGGCACGGTGAGCTACATGATCCAGCGGGTGCTGGGCCGTGACTGCACGATGCTGGACGGCGGCTTCGGCGCAGCTGCCTTCCTGAACCATGATCCCATGAGCACCATCGCCAGCGTGGTCAGCGACGGGGACACGGTGGATCTGGTGATCTACAATGTCATCAACTCCGCCATGTTCCAGTTTGAGAACTACGGCATCTGCTACTTCGACTATCCCCGGGCCAAGGCGGCTCCCGGCGAGACCGTGACCCTCAAGGCCTATACCGAGACCATGAACTTCTTCTCCTACCAGTACCAGAGCGCCGCAGCCCCCGACCTGCGCATCTGGGTCAACGGGGAGGAGACGGAGTATGTCACCGACTCTAACGGTCAGGTGGAGCTGAGCTTTTCCGAGCCCGGACAGTACTGCATCCTTGCCGGCGGCAACCCCGCCCTGGGCTGCGCCATCATGCAGCTCACCGTGGAGGAGGGCAGCAGCTTCTCCGACAGCAGCGCCACCGTGGATGAAAGTGCCCTGCTGGCCGGCAACCTCTCCGCCCCCGGCAATGGCACGGGAGAACCCATCACCGTCTATGTGACCCTCACCGACAACGGCGACTATGCCCGCAGCGAAGTGAGCGGCGACTACCTCATCTCCGTCCCCGTGACGGTCCCCGGCGGCAGCACGGTGGACGATGTGCTCCAGGCCTTCCACAGGCAGGAGGCCGCCTCCGGTGCCTTCGGCTACTCCTCCTACACCATGGATTTCTGGGGCAGCACCATGTACAGCATCGGCAACTGGTTCGGCAGGCAGGTCAATGTCTATGACGGCTCGGACTACCCCGTCACCGCATGGCTGAACCGGGATTCTGCCAGCACGCTGGCC
>JAZSQG010000371.1:0-2275 GCA_045537855.1 Oscillospiraceae bacterium | reverse complement strand
GGATGACGCTGTCGGGAACCCCCGCCAGTTTGGCCACCTCCACGCCGTAGCTGCGGTCGGCCCCGCCGGGGACGATACGCCGCAGGAAGATCACGTCTTCTCCCCGCTTCTTCACGGCGGTGGAGAGGTTCTTGACCCCCTCCAGGCAGCTTTCCAGGGCGGTGAGCTCGTGATAGTGGGTGGCAAACATGGTCCGCGCCCCCAGCTTGCGGCTGTCGGCGCAGTGCTCCAGCACCGCCCGGGCGATGGCCATGCCGTCGTAAGTAGAGGTGCCCCGGCCGATCTCGTCCAGGATCAGGAGACTCGAGCGGGTGGCAAATTTCAGGATGGAGGCCATCTCCGTCATCTCCACCATAAAGGTGGACTGGCCGGAAGCCAGGTCGTCGCTGGCACCGATGCGGGTAAAGATCCGGTCGGTGATGCCGATGTGGGCGGCGGAGGCGGGGACAAAGGAGCCGATCTGCGCCATGAGGACGATGAGCGCCGTCTGGCGCATGTAGGTGGATTTACCCGCCATGTTGGGGCCGGTGATGATGGCGGCCCGCTTGCCCTCCACATCCAGCGACACATCGTTGGGGACGAAGAGGGTCTCCGTCTGGGTCTTTTCCACCACGGGATGCCGCCCGTCCCGGATCTCGATGACGCCGGAGAGGTCGGTTTCCGGGCGGCAGTAATTGTTCTTCACCGCCACCTCGGCCAGACTGCAGAGCACGTCCAGGGCCGCCACCCGGGCGGCACTGTCCCGCACCACCGCCGCCTGGGCGGCGATCTTTTCCATGAGTTCCCGGAAAATGCGGTATTCCAGCTCGCAGAGCCGGTCTTTGGCCGTGAGCAGCTGGCTTTCCAGCTCCTTGAGTTCCTCGGTGATAAAGCGCTCGCAGTTCACCAGCGTCTGCTTGCGGATGTAGTGCTCCGGCACCTCGTCACTCTGGCTCCGGGGCATTTCGATGTAATAGCCGAAGACCTTGTTGTAGCCCACCTTCAGCTTTTTGATGCCGGTGCGCTCCCGCTCGGCCTGTTCCACGGCGGCCACGGCCCCCCGGGCGTTGCTGGTCAGCTCCCGGTAGCGGTCCACCTCGGCGTGGTAGCCCGGGCGGATCATGCCCCCCTCCCGCACGGAGTAGGGAGGGCTGTCGCCGATGATGGCCTCGGTCATCTCCCGCAGTTCTTCCAGAGCGTCCATGTCCCCCAGTTCCCGGAGGAGGGGGGAGCGCAGGGGCTGCAGCAGGCCCTTCAGCAGGGGAAGCTGCCCGGCGGAAGCGGAGAGGGCGGAAAGGTCCTGGGCATTGGCGCTGCCGTAGACCACCCGGCCGATGAGCCGCTCCATGTCCTCCACGCTCCGGAGCACCTGCCGCACTTCGCCCCGGGCGAAGGCGTCCCCCGCCAGCTCCTCCACCGCGTCCAGACGGCGCTTGATGAGGGCGGGATTCAGCAGGGGCGTTTCCAGCCAGCTGCGCATGAGGCGGCCGCCCATGGCGGTGCGGGTGCGGTCCAGCACCCAGAGGAGGCTGCCCCGGCGCTCCTGACTGCGCAGGGTCTCCGTCAGCTCCAGATTCCGCCGGGTCTGCCAGTCCAGCTCCATATAGCGGCCCGCTCCGTAGCGGGTGAGGATGCAGAGATGCTCCAGCCCTGTCTTCTGGGTCTGGTGCAGATAGTGGAGCAGGGCTCCCGCCGCAGTGCGGATGAGGACGCTGTCCTCCGCCTGCCCGTCAAAATGGCTGCGATACTGCGCCTCCGCTTCGCCGCTGCCGAAGAAGTCCCCGGTCTGGCACAGGCACTTCATCCGCTTCATCAGCAGCTCCCGCAGGCTCTGGCTGGCGGCGGCGCCGTCATTGAGGATGGCTTCCGCCGGGGCATAGCGCACCAGCTCGCTGAGGATGTGCTCCAGGGCATCGGCGCCGGGAAATTCCGCCGCCAGAAATTCGCCGGTGGTGATCTCCGCAAAGCACACCGCGCCCCCCTCGGGGCTGAGATACACGGTGCTGATATAGTTGCTGCGCCGCTCCTCCAGCATGGAATGCTCCATCACCGTGCCGGGGGTGATGATGCGCAGCACATCCCGGTTCACCAGGCCCTTGGCCTGGGCGGGATCCTCCGTCTGCTCGCAGATGGCCACCTTGTAGCCCTTGCTCAGCAGCTTTGCCACATAGCTTTCATAGGCATGATAGGGAATGCCGCACATGGGGGTCTGTTCTTCCGGGGGGCGGTTCCGGTCCCGGGTGGTGAGCGCCAGATCCAGCTCCCGGGCGGCGGTCACCGCGTCCTCATTGAACAT
>JAZSQG010000204.1:0-5062 GCA_045537855.1 Oscillospiraceae bacterium | reverse complement strand
ACCTTCATGCCGTGCTTGGCGCAGGCGTGGGCGATGCCCATGCCGATGCCGCTGGCGCTGCCGGTGATAAAGGCTACCTTGCCCTGAAAATCCTTGATCATGCTGTTTGCTCCTTTCAATTGCTGTATGTGTTTACAATAGCAGATTTCTGCGTTTTATGCAAGAATCGGAACTGACCTCAGGGGTCGGGGAACATGTCGTTGGGGGCGGAGGAGAAGCTGCGCTTCACCTTCTGGCCATAGCGGTTTTCCGCCCAGCGGATGCGGAAGAAGCGAAGATCGCCCTGGGACAGCATGGGGATGCTGAACACCGTGCTGGGGGTGCCGTCCATGCCGATGCGCTGGCTTTCCGGCTTCATGACCGTGCCGCTGAGGAGGTCTTCCAGACCTTCGGCGGCGCCTTCCGTAACGATGCGGACTCTGCCGGTGTTGAAACCGGTGACATAGGAATAGAGGCCGAAGCCATCGCCCTCGTAGGGGAAGAGGGAGATGCTGCCCATGCTGTCCAGATAATAGGGTACGGCGGGGGTGAACTGGCTGCGGATGACCCGCAGTACATCGGCGGGCAGGTCATAGAGGCGGCCGTATTCATCCGGCACCACCAGGGTGACCATCTGCCCACGGCCGTAGGTATCCCGCAGAACGATGGGGTAGTTCTCTTCGCCGCAGACAGCCTTGGAAAGGGCCCAGGTGGTGTTGTTGCGGTGCTCCAGCAGGGGGAACTGCATTTCTTCCCGGCTGAACACGCTGCCGGGGGACATCATGCCGTCCTCAATGAATTCCCGGGTTGCGAAGCGGCGGCCCCGGAAACGGATGGAGGTGATCTCCTCAATGCCCTGACCCAGGGCACCCAGCACGAAGCCGGAGGTGACCACGGCCTTGCCCCCGCCCGCCACATAATCCTTCAGCTTGCAGATGATATCCGGGTCCTTCAGGGCACGGACGGTAAGAAGCATGCAGGGGGCTTCGGCAGGGAAGTCGGGCGTGGGTTCCACGGGGATACCGTTCATGCCCAGGAAGTCTTCCAGATGGTCTTCGCCCTGGCTCCTGGGGGGCAGATAGCAGGGCACGCCCAGGCAGTCGCCCACCTGGTCCAGGGCCTTGTCGATCATTTCCAGCTCCATACCCAGAGGCGTGATGACCTTGTTGCGGTAGAGGGAGGACCAGCAGAAGGCGCAGAGCTCCTGGCCCCGGCTCAGAGCGGTAAGATAGGCCTGCTCCAGATACAGCTCCATCGGGCTGCAGCCGTAGGGGTCGAACCAGCCGCCGCAGTTGCGGCCGGGGGCGTAATTCTCCATCAGCCGCATCAGGCTGAAGCTGCAGTACTTGGGGAGATGCTGGTCGCTGCGCCGGGTGCTGCGGGTCTCGGTGCCGGTGTAGATGCCGTCAAAAAGATGGCGCTGGCTGTCGGGGTCATAGCCGGATTCCTGATAGGATTCGGACCAGTTGGGATACTTGATGATGACCTTGCAATTGGGGTTGACGGCCTTGGCAGTCTTCATGATGAGGTTTTCACTGACCTCAGCCAGAAGCTGCGTGCGGAATTCTTCCCAGCTGCGCTCACCCTTGGCCTCCCGGCATTCTTCGCAGGTGCAGTAGGTAAAGAACCAGTCGTCAATGATGAATTCGTCAAAATGACGGGCGGTATAGGCCACGGTCCTGACCAGATAGTCCCGCATGGCCTGGTTAGTATAGCAGTAGGTACCGCCGAAACGCTGCTTGTCCATATCCTCCTCGCTCAGGTCGGGGCAGGTGGTGGTGAGCGCGCCGGCAATCTCCACGCCTTTTTCTGTGAAGAATTCCTTCAGCATGTCCAGCTGCTCTTCCGGCAGCATCAGACCGTCCCGGTAAGGTTCGATGTATACCTTGTCGCAGCCGCAGTACTTATCAAAGAAGGCATATTGCTTTTCCAGTGCCTCCCGGGACAGGCCATTCATGTTCTGCGCGGTGCAGTAAATGACCATTTTGAAATTACGATATCTTCCCAAAAATAAATCTCCCTTCTTTTTTCAGAAAAATGCTTGACAAATTCGAAAATGTGGCTATAATAGCATTTGCGTTTAGCGGGATTGTGTAAGGGTAGCACAGCGGACTCTGACTCCGTATGTGAGGGTTCAAATCCTTCTCCCGCTGCCAAAAGCCTTCGGCGAAAGCCGGAGGCTTTTTCTTTTTGCCTGCCGGGTGGGGCCTGTGCCAAAGCATCAGCCTTTTACCGTATTCTATCATAAATGCGGCGGTTTACAATCCTGTTTTGATAAATATTTTCCTTTCATGCGTATGAACTTTTGGAGTTTATATAGATTTAAAAGCGGAGCTTGACTGCGCTGTCTCCTTGTACAATGCCTGCCGGTATGTTAAAATAGGGAAAAATTCCTTTGCGGCTGCTGCGGGTGTTTCGGCGGAGCCGCGAGAGGGGAGCGGTATTGATGAAAGACCTTGCCTTGTTCCGTGCCGTCTGGCATTCCAGTGCGGCAGATTATGATCATACCGGCCATCTGACGACCTTTGACTGCGACATGCCCTGGATCAGCGGCGGCAGCGGGGAAGAGTGGCTTTGCGTGGACCTGGGAGCGGTATCGGATGTAGCCTGTGTCCGGGTCTGCTGGGGCGAAACCTATGCCCGGGCCTATGAAGTCCTGCTTTCCGAGGACGGTGTCAAATGGTCTCACACGCTGTGTTCTGTCGGTGCTGCCGATTCCTGCACGGAAACCCCGGTGGATCGGCGCGGCAGATATGTAAAGCTTCTGCTTCGGGACTGCAGTGCTGAAAACTACATCATCCGAAGCGTTTCCGTGATGGGAAGCGGCGGTGCGGAGTATACGCTGCCGGCCATGCCGGAACCGGAGGAGGACGGCAGCCGGCTGCTCAGCGGCGGAAACTGGAAGCTCACCCGGGCCGCCTCTGTGGAGGAAGCGGGGGAAAGCCTGTCCATGCCCGGCTATGATGACAGCCGCTGGCTTCCTGCCACCGTGCCGGGAACGGCGCTGGTCTCCTACCTGAACGCCGGGGCCATTCCCGATCCCAACTATGACGACTGGCAGTTCCAGATTTCCGACGCCTATTTCACGGCGGATTTCTGGTACCGCAACCGCTTTGAGATCCCCGCAGAGCGGGAAGGTCAGCGGGTATTCCTGAATTTCGATGCCATCAACTGGAAGGCGGATGTGTTTTTTAACGGCAGGAAGCTGGAAAACGCCCTGCCGGAGCGGCAGCATTCCATTGAAGGCGCCTTCATGCGGGCAAAATTCGATGTGACGGAGCTTGCGAAGTTCGGTCAGGAGAATCATCTGGCGGTGCGCATCCTGAAAAACGATACACCGGGCGCGGTGACGACCCAGGGTCTCGCCTTTGGGCCGGGCAACAACGGCGGTCTTCTGGGGGCGGACAATCCCACCCTCCACGCCTCCGTGGGCTGGGACTGGCTCCCAACCATCCGGGGCCGGAACATCGGAATTTACGGGGATGTGCGCCTCAGCTACGGCGGCGCGGCAGAACTGCTGGATCCCTGGATGGAAACGCAGCTGGAGCTGCTGGAAGAGCGGTCTGCCATCGGCGCCCAGGACCTGATGCTTCTGGAAGATGTGCACCAGGTGAGCGGCAGAAAAATTGCCGATGGCTGGCAGGGCGGCGAAGGGGAAGGTATCACGGTGGATTTCGGCGTGGCCCGCACCCTTGGCAGTGTGACCCTCCTGTGGGGCAGAGAAGAGGGCGGCGCCGCGGCGGATGCATCTTCCCGACACCCGGAGCAGTACCGCCTGGAGCGCTCTTTGGACGGCAGGACATGGGTCAATTTTGATGCCTATCCCGGCGGAGAAGAGGACGCGCCCTGGCTTGGCCCCCAGCAGGCGGAGGCTCACAACGGCAGCGATGCCTTTGAAGGCCATGCCGGGTCCGACAGCCCCCAGGGTGCCACCGCTTTTGTGAATGTGGAAATGCCCTGGCTTGGGCCGGGGCTCCATGAGCTGCCCCTCTTTGCCCCCCAGAAGGCGCGGTATCTGCGCTTTACGGTGCTGAAACGCAGAGAGCTGAACGGTCAGCCGGTGGATACCCGCCTGCAGGCTCTGCGCGTGTATGCGGAAAGCCCCCAGCAGGTGGAGCAGGCGAGAAAGCACAGCTACATGCTGGATACTTCCAAAGCGCAGCTCACCTTCCGCAGCGAAGTTCGAAATTATGAGCCGGAGCCTGTGGATGTGACACTTCATGGCCGCATTCTTCCGGACGGTCCGGCCTTTACCTGCGAATTCACCCTGGAAGGGAAGGAAACGGCGCCGCTGGAGCTGCCCCTCACCCTTCAGCAGCCCCGGCTCTGGTGGCCCAACACCTACGGCGAGCAGAATCTCTATACCGCGGAATTTGAACTGAGCGTGGACGGAAAGCGGAGCGACTTCAAACGCTTCAACTTCGGCGTGCGCCGCTTTGACTATCCCATCGACGGCGGCATGCTCAGCCTCTACTGCAACGGTGTGCGCGTCCTGGCCAAGGGTGGCAACTGGGGTATGGATGACGGCCTGAAGCGGGATACCGCACGGGTTTTGGATGACAAGGTGCGCCTCCATGCGGAAGCGAATATGACCATGATCCGAAACTGGGTGGGCATGACGGGCCATCCCGGCTTCTACGAAGCCTGCGATAAATACGGCATCCTGATCTGGGACGATTTCTGGCTGGCCAATCCCGTGGACGGGCCGGAACCCGGGGATCCTGCGCTGTTTCTGGAAAATGCGGCAGATAAGATCCGCGCGGTGCGCAGCCACGCCTCTCTGGCTATCTACTGCGGACGCAACGAGGGAGACCCCAACGCGGAAATCAACGCAGGGCTTGTGGAGCTTACCGGGGCGCTGGATGGAAGCCGCATCTATTTCCCCAACTCTGCCAGTCTGCCGGTGGGCAGCGGCGGCGGCTACGCCCTTGCTGTACCCGGGGGGAAAAAGGGCATCAAGCAGTATTTTGACGATGTATCCTCCGCCGTGCTGCGCAGCGAGCGTGGCATCCCCAACGTTCCCAACCCCGAATCCCTGAAGCGCTTCCTGAAGCCGGAGCATCACTGGCCCATCAACGAAGTC
>JAZSQG010000312.1:0-3829 GCA_045537855.1 Oscillospiraceae bacterium | reverse complement strand
AAACGCAGAGGACCTGCGCCGAAAGCGCCCTGGGGCGTCCGCAGCTGCAGGCTCAGTCCGTCGGTACCCCTGCAGACGGCCAGATTGCGTTCTCCGATGCAGAAACGGATGCTGCCATGGTCGGATTCCAGGATGGTTTCGCTCATGGTGGAGGAGATCACGGTGGGCAGGGTCTTCCCCTCCCGCACCAGTTCCAGTGGGATCTGACGGCAGCTGTTGGCGGCATTGAGATTGCTCATCCCGGCTCCGCCGCCCTTGCAGGTCAGGAGATAGAGTGCGTTTTTGCCGAACTGCGCTTCGCCGTCATTCCGGTTGGCGAAGGCAAGGTAACTGCCCCGACGTCCCAGGGGCGTGCTCAGAGGGTCCACAAAACAAACCGCGGTTTTCATACACAACTTCCTTTCCCTGTAATTTGGTATTTTCCTTATTGTAGCACAGATGGCGCCCTTTGCACAGCGGCGCCGAAAAATTTTCGGGACGGTGCCATCAGCGGCGCCGTCCCGGCATGATTACGATTCCCGCAGGCTTTCCAGATAAGCCGCGCAGCAGCGCAGTGCATCCGCCGCAGCGGACACGATGCCGCCTGCCCAGCCGGCGCCTTCTCCGCAGGGATAGACTCCCGCAAAGCCCGGCACCTGCATCCCCTTGTCCCGGAGGATGCGCACCGGCGAAGAAGATCGGGTCTCCGGCGCGGTCAGCAGCGCATCGGGACAGGAAAAACCCTTCAGCCGCCGCTCCAGCAGCGGAAAAGCCAGCTCCAGTGGCTTTGTGATGGCTTCCGGCAGCACTTCGTGAAGGTCACAGTAGTGCACGCCGGGGCGATAGGTGGGCTTTACCCTGCCGGGTCCCACGGAGGCTCTGCCCGCCAGAAAGTCCCCCACCAGCTGCGCCGGGGCTAAATAAGCCCCCGTCAGCCCGTAAGCACGCTGCTCCAGTTCCTTCTGCCAGTGCATGCCGCCCAGCGGTCCGGGATAGGGAAAGCTCTCCACCGGCAGGGATACCAGAAGTGCCGCATTGGAATTTTCACCCGCCCGGCCCGAATAGCTCATGCCGTTGGTCACAATGCCGCCCACTTCCGAAGCCGCAGCCATCACGTAGCCGCCGGGGCACATGCAAAAGGTATAGACGCTGCTGCCCCCTTCGGGATGCACCGCCAGCTTATAAGGCGCCGCTCCCAGGGCGCGGTGACCTGCAAAGCGCCCGTACTGTGCTCTATCGATTTCCTTTTGGAGATGTTCGATGCGCACCCCCATGGCAAAGGGCTTAGCTTCCAGGGGAAAACCAAGAGCATGGAGATACTGCACCGTATCCCGGGCGCTGTGCCCAGTGGCAAGGAACATCGCTTTACAGGGAATCTCTTCCGTTTTTTCGCCGCAAAGCACCTGGATCCTCTGCAAACTGCCGCCGGAAAAGCGCAGACCCGTGAGCTGCGCACCGAAGCGCACTTCGCCCCCCAGTTCTTCCACCCGGCAGCGCAGATTTTTCACCACATTGCACAGGATATCGGTGCCCACATGGGGCATGGCGTCCCAGGTAATCCGCCTGGGCGCGCCAAAGCGGGCAAACTGCTCCAGGATCCAGCTTACGGCACTGCCGCCCACGCCGGTATTCAGCTTTCCATCGGAAAAGGTACCCGCGCCGCCTTCCCCAAACTGCACGTTGCAGCCCGGGTCCAGCTTTCCGCGCTCCTGAAAGATGCGGACTTTCTCCTTCCGGGCATCCACATCCAGCCCACGCTCCAGCACCAGAGGCCGCAGGCCGGCTTCCGCCAGGGCCAGGGCAGCAAACATCCCGGCAGGGCCGAAACCCACCACCACGGGCCGCTGCGCCGGACGCAAAGCAGGCGCAGGCAGGGAAAAAGCGGGCACATCCGCCTTGCTCACATCCCGCAAACCGCGCTCCAGGAAGCGTTCCTCACCGTCCACCGTCACATCCAGAGTATAGAGGATGCGCAGGGCATCCTTCTTCCGGGCGTCAATACTGCGGCGGACGATTTTCCACGCCAGCACTTCCGACGCCGGGACGCCCAAACGCCGGGCAGCTTCCTTCCGAAGGGCCGCATCCTTATCCCCATCGGGAGACAGGGAAATATTTCTGATCCGCAGCATATTAAACCACCGCTCCTGCATTGAGACCTGCCAGCAGGCCACTGGACCAGGCCCACTGCAGATTAAAACCGCCGCAGTCGCCGTCCACATCCAGCACTTCGCCGCAGGCATAAAGCCCCGGACACAGGAGACTTTCCATTGTCTCGGAACAGAAGTCACGGGTAGAAATACCCCCGGCAGTCACCTGTGCATTGTCAAAACCCAGGTCCCCATTCACCGTAAAGTTCATTCCCTTCACAGTCCCCGCAAGTCTGTCAAGCTCTTCTCCTTCACACTCGGACAGGGGCTGATTTCCGGAGAGCCCCGCATACTTCACCAGCACCCGGCCGATGCGGTTCTGCACTGTGCCGGTAAAGATATCGTCCAGAAGCAGCGCAGGCCGCCCGGAGACCCGCTGCCAGAGCAGGCTCTTCACTTCTTTCCTGGAAATACCCGGCAGAAGGTCCAGGCTGAGACGGCAGCCGCCGCCTTCCAGCGCCTGCCGGGAGAGATCAAAAATCAGAGGACCGCTGAGACCGTATTCCGTGAACTGCACTTCCCCGGTGGCCCTTGTGATCTCTTTTCCGCCGCGCAGCAGCTTTACTTCCGCCACGGCGCGCACGCCCTTGAGAGAACGGCACCAGCTTTCCTCCGTGCGCAGCTGTACCAAAGCAGGCTGCAGCGCCGTACAGCTGTGCCCGAAGGCTTCCAGCAAGGTATAACCGCTGCGGCTGCCCCCCAGCTTGCCGCCCGCGGCGCCGCCGCAGGCAATAACCACAGCATCTGCGGACAGGGCGCCCTCTTCCCAGCTCAGGCGGAAACCGCCGCCGGAGCGGCGGATTTTCTGCACCGCCACACCCAGATGCTGCTCCACACCCAGAGCATCCAGAGCAAAGCGCAGCACATCCACCACACTGCCTGCATTGTCGGACAAGGGGTATACCCTGCCCCCCGGCTCTGCCACCGTCAGCAACCCCAGCTCCCGGAAGGCAGCCAGCGTCCGTTCCGGGGAGAAGCGCTCCAGGGCATAAGCTGCAAAGGACGGGTCCGCACCGTGATAACGGTGCGTTCCCGCCTGCAGATTTGTCAGATTGCAGCGGCCATTGCCTGTGGCCGCCAATTTTCGTCCCAATCGGGCCTGGCGCTCAAAAAGATGCACCGCAGCCCCGGTATGGGCAGCTGCCAGGGCAGCAAGCATCCCGGATGCGCCGCCGCCGACTACTGCGACTGTCTTCATGCTCAGACTCCAAAATGCTCCTGATTCCAGCGATCGATCTCATCATCGATGAACTTGTCGCCCTGGGGGAAGATGGTGCCCAGTGCGCCGTAGGTAATGCAGGGGATGAAGTGGCCCGCAGCGGCATAGCTGTCACAGACGCGGCGGGTCTCACGGCGGATCTCCTCTTCCGTGGAATCGGCACGGTCCACGATGGCAGCGTCGATGCCTCCCATCAGAGCCATGCGGCCGTTGATCTGGGCCTGCAGTTTGGGAATATCGTTCTGGGGCAGCACGCCCTGCCAGACGTCGATGCCGATCTCAATCATATCTTCCACGATGGGCTCGCAGAAGGAGTCGGCGTGATGAATGATCACAACGCCCTTCTCCCGGAGATAGCCGTAAGCCTTGGCGTACCAGGGCTTGATCATCTCGCGCCAGAGGTCAGGGCTCATGAAGAGGTTGTTCTTGCTGCCCCAGTCGTCATGGGACAGGATGGCATCGGGATTGCCGTGCTCCACCATGA
>JAZSQG010000199.1:0-7344 GCA_045537855.1 Oscillospiraceae bacterium | reverse complement strand
CGTCATCGGCGAAGGGGAAGAGGTGGACGCGGGGCTGACGGAGCTGTACCGTCAGGCAAAGCGCGGCGGCTGGAGCAAGAAGGAATTTCTGGTGCAGGCTGCGCAGGTCCGGGGCGTGTATGTGCCCTCTCTTTATCAGGTGGAGCATCTGCCGGATGGGCGCATCGCCTCCGTGACGGCCACGGAGGGAGCCCCCCGGCGGGTGACCAAGCGCATCATTCAGGATCTGGACAAGTCCTATTATCCGGTGAAGACCATCGTTCCTTCCACCGAGATCGTCCACGACCGCACCATGCTGGAGCTGTTCCGGGGCTGCATCCGAAGCTGCCGCTTCTGCCAGGCGGGCTATGTGTACCGGCCTGTGCGGGCCAAAAAGGCCGAGACGCTTATCCGGCAGGGTATCGAGAGCCTGCAGAACGCAGGCTATGAAGAGATCAGCCTCACCAGCCTCAGTTCCAGTGACTATAAGGAGCTGGCTGCCCTTTGCGACGGCCTGCTGGACTGGTGTGAGCCCCGGAATGTGAGCCTGTCGCTGCCCTCTCTCCGGGCGGACAACTTCTCCATGGAGTTGATGCAGCGGGTGCAGAAGGTGCGCAAGAGCGGCCTTACCTTCGCACCGGAGGCGGGCAGTCAGCGCCTGCGGGATGTGATCAACAAGAATGTCACGGAGGAGGACATCCTCCAGTCCTGCCGCACGGCCTTCCAGGGCGGCTGGAACGCCGTGAAGCTGTATTTCATGCTGGGCCTTCCCACGGAGACGGACGAAGACGTGCTGGCCATTGCGGACCTTGCCCACAAGATCATGCTGCTCTGGAAAGAGGTTACCCCCAACCGTTCCCGGGGCGTGCGCATCACCGTGAGCACCGCCTGCTTCATTCCCAAGCCCATGACCCCCTTCCAGTGGTGCGCTCAGGACAGCATGCAGGAGCTGGAGCGCAAGCAGCAGCTGCTGAAGGATTCCATGAAGGCCCGTGCCATCAGCTACAGCTGGCACAGCCCGGATGTGAGCTATGTGGAAGCGGTCCTCGCTTCCGGCGACAGGCGGCTGGGGCAGGTGCTGGAGCACGTGTTCCGTTCTTCCGGCGGCCTGCAGGCCTGGGACGAGTTCTTCTCCTATGAACGCTGGATGGATGCTTTCCGTTCTGCCGGTCTGGACCCGGATTTCTACGCCTGCCGGGAACGGGGCAGGGAAGAGATCCTCCCCTGGGATGTGATCGACGACGGCGTGGAAAAGGCCCATCTCCTGCGGGAATACGACCTGGCCCTTCAGAACAAAGTCAGCCCCGACTGCCGCAGGCAGTGTCTGGGCTGCGGTGCCAATTGTCTGCTGGAAGGAGGCGTCTGCGATGCCTGAACTGCGTATCCGCTTTGAAAAGCTGGGAAAGGCTTCCTATCTCAGCCATCTGGATATCCTGCGTACCTTCCAGCGTGCGTTCCTTCGGGCCGGGGTGCAGCTGAAGCATTCCGAAGGCTTCAACCCCCATCCCAGGATCAGCATTTCACAGCCCCTGCAGCTTGGCTGTGAGAGCACCTGCGAAACGCTGGATGCTTCGGTCCTGTCCGGGCCGGATGATCTGAAGACTGCGCTGAATGCCAGTCTGCCGGAGGGGCTGCGTGTGCTGGATGTGTACCCGCCCGAAAATAAGCCCTCCCTGGTACGCTATGCCCTCTGGCGGTTGAACTTTGAAAGCGCCGATGTTGCCGCCCGGGCCCACGCGCGGCTGTGTCAGCCGGGTCTGGTGATCGAGAAGAAGACCAAGCGGGGCAGCAGCATGCTGGACCTGAGCGCCCATATGCAGGTGAAAGCCCTGGACGGCAGCGCTGTGGAAGTGCTCCTCAGTGCCAATGAACCCACGATCAATACCGGGGATGTGACAAAGGCGCTGGATGGCCCCGTCCCGGTAAAATGCAGGCGGCTGGAGCTTTACACACAAAATATGGTAGAATTTCGGTAAAAAAGTACTTGCATTCCTCTGAAAGATGTGGTATAGTACCCAAGTCTGTGAGTCTGGGTGCTCGCGACCGTGAAAAGGGCGGTCCTATGCCGTGCAAAGCGGTACGAACGTCTGCTCTGAAAGGAGGAAGAAGAATTATGGATTTGGTCAAAGCTCTTTCTGATCAGTACCTGAAGCCCGAAATGCCCGATATCAACATCGGTGACACTGTGAAGGTTTCCGTGAAGGTCAAGGAAGGTAACCGTGAGCGTGTGCAGGCTTTTGTCGGCACTCTCATCGCGCGGAAGCATGGCGGCATCAATGAGACGATCACTGTCCGCCGTATCGCCTACAACGTGGGCTATGAAAAGGTCTTCCCGATTCATTCCCCCAACATCGTTTCCATCGAAGCGGTGCGTCGCGGCAAGGTTCGCCGCTCCAAGCTGTACTATCTGCGGGATAGAGTCGGCAAGAAGGCGAAGGTCAAGGAAAAACTCTAAAAAACAAGGGGGGTGCTTTCGCAGCGCCTCCCTTTGTTTTTAAGCTTCTTTCGGGAAGGAAGGGACACATGGAGGAGAAAAACGTGCAGAAAAGCGGCAATGCCGCCGGTCTGCTGGAAGCCTACGAGTGGCTTGAAAGCATCGTCACTGCCATTGTTGCCTGTATCCTGATTTTCATTTTTGCCTTCCGCATCGTGAATGTGGACGGCAGCAGTATGGTGCCCACTCTCCACGATGCGGATAAGGTGGTCATCTCCCGTCTGTTTTACACCCCGAAGCAGGGGGATATCGTGGTGCTGACCCAGAAGTCTTTCAGCGACAGCAGCATTGTCAAGCGGGTCATTGCCACCGGCGGACAGACGGTGGACATCGATTTTGAAAAAGGCGTCGTCTATGTGGACGGCGTGGCACTGGATGAGCCCTACATCGCGGAAAAGACCCACCTTCGCTCGGATCTGAAATTTCCCGTAACGGTGGAGGAGGGGAGCATTTTCTGCATGGGGGATAACCGGAACCGGAGTACCGACAGCCGCAACAGCCGCATCGGCACCATTGACGAAGGCTGTGTGCTGGGCAAGGTCATGTTCCGGATCTGGCCGTTTTCGGACTTTGGAAAGGTGGGGAATAACTGATGCGTGACGGAGAAAGCATGCAGGTCAACTGGTTTCCCGGCCATATGACCAAGGCCCTGCGGGCTATGGAAAACGATATCAAACTGGTGGACGCCGTGTGTGAACTGGTGGATGCCAGAATTCCCGTTTCCAGCCGCAACCCCGTATTGGAAGAGGTGCTGCAGCGCAGGCCCCGGCTGATTCTCCTGAACCGGGTGGATCTTGCCGACCCTGCTGCTACCAAGCGATGGGCAGCCAGCTTCCGGGCACAGGGAATGCAGGTTTTGGAGACAGACAGCAAGAGCGGCAGGGGCGTTGACAAGTTCCCGGCCGCCGTTCGTGTTTTGCTGAAAGAGAAGCTGGAGCAGCTTGCCGCCAAGGGGCAGGCTACCCGCCCCCTCCGGGTCATGGTGGTGGGGATCCCCAACGTGGGAAAATCCACCTTTATCAACAAGGCTGCAAAGCGTAAGGCTGCTGCAGCTTCCGACCGGCCCGGCGTGACCCGGGGCAAGCAGTGGGTCTCGGTGGACAAGGGGCTGGAACTGCTGGATACCCCCGGCGTCCTCTGGCCGAAATTCGACGATGCAACGGTGGGCGAGCATCTTGCCTTTACCGGTGCCGTGAAAGACGCCGTGGTGGATACCGAGGGCCTTGCCGCCCGGCTGATGGAGCTTCTCAACGAGCGCTACCGGGAGCTGCTCTGCGCCCGCTACAAGCTGCAGGATACGGAGGGGCTTGCAGGCTGGGAACTGTTGGAGGCAGCTGCCAGAAAGCGCGGCTTCCTGATTTCCGGCGGCGAGGTGGATACTCTGCGCATGGCGGGGATCCTGCTGGATGAATTCCGGGGCGGGAAGCTGGGCCGTGTCACTTTGGAGGAGCCCTGAAATGAGCCTGCTGCGGGAAGAAGGGGAATACGGTCTGGTTTGTGGGATCGATGAAGCGGGGAGAGGCCCCCTTGCGGGTCCCGTCTGTGCCGCGGCGGTGATCCTGCCTGCGGAATTTGACCTGAGCGGTCTCAACGATTCCAAAAAGCTTTCGGAAAAGAAGCGGGAAGCCCTGTATGAGCGCATTTGCCGCGATGCCCTCTGCTGGCATGTGGCCTATGCCGATGCCCGGGAAATTGATGAAATCAACATTCTGCAGGCCACCTTTCTGGCCATGAACCGGGCCTTTGACGGTTTGACCGTGAAGCCGGATTTCGCTTTCGTGGACGGGAATCAGGATCCCCATCTCCCGGTACCCTGCCGCACGGTGGTGGGGGGCGATGGGAAATATGCCTGCATTGCCGCAGCATCCATTCTGGCGAAGGTCAGCCGTGACCGGCTCATGTACGGCTATGCGGAGACCTATCCCCGGTACGCTTTTGAGCGGCATAAGGGCTACGCTACCAAGCTCCACTACGAATGTCTGCGGGAGCACGGGCCAAGCCCCATTCATCGTCTGAGTTTTCTGCGGAGTATGAAGCCGTGATGCGCCAGAAGCTGCTGGGTGCCTACGGTGAAGCCCGGGCTGCGGACTATCTCCGCAAGCGGGGGTACGAAATCCTTGGGATGAATTATCGCTGCCGACGGGGAGAACTGGATGTTATCGCCTGCCGGAAGGGCGTCTATGTCTTTGTGGAAGTCAAGCTGCGCAGAGAAGGGGGGTATGCCCCGGCTGCGGAATATGTGACCCCGGAGAAGCAGAAAAAGCTGCGGCTTGCTGCGGCGGACTGGCTGGAAGACAGCGGTCTGGATGAGCCGGAGTGCCGCTTTGACGTGATCGAGGTGTACCTGGACCGTGACGGGAAAACGGTATCAAGGCTGAATCACATAAAGGAGGCCTTTTGACATGAAGCTTTTGGACGGACATTGCGATACGCTGCTGGGTCTTCATTTTTCCGGCGCGCCTGTGGGTGCTCTGGCGGATAACCGGCTCCATATCGACCTGAAGCGCGCCGCCGGTGCCTTTGAGAGCTACGGACAGCTTTTTGCCATTTTCGGGATCCCCGAGATGGCCCCCGACGGCGACATTTTTGATATTCTCTATGCCCGTTTTCTTGCGGAGATGGAAGCCTGCGGCGAGCTGGTGCGCTTCTGCCGCAGTCAGGCGGATGCCGCTCTGGCCCGGGCGGAAGGGAAGTCTGCCGCTTTCCTCAGCGTGGAGGGTGCGGAGGTGCTGGGCTGCAGCACCGAGAAGCTGGAGGAGGCTGCCCGGAAGGGCGTCATCAGCCTCTGCCTCACCTGGAACCGGCCCACCGTGCTTACCGGCAGCTGCAGCGAAGACAAGGACCGTGGCCTCTCCAAAGAAGGAGAGGACTATGTCCGCCTCGCTTCCAAACTGGGCATGGTGCTGGATGTTTCCCACCTGAGCGACCCCGGCTTCTGGGATCTGGAGAAGCTGATTGACGGGCCCTTTATTGCCAGCCATTCCAACTCCCGGGACGTCTTCGGCCATCCCAGGAACCTCACCGATGACATGTTCCGGGCCATCCGGGACCATGGCGGCACCGCCGGTCTCAACCTCTACGCCGCATTTCTGGGCGAAGGGGAAGTGAGCATTGACCACACCCTGCGCCATGTGGAGCATTTTCTGGAGCTTGGCGGCGAAAAGACCCTTGCCATCGGCGGGGATCTGGACGGCTGTGAAGCCCTCCCGGCGGGGATGACGGGCGTGCAGGATGTGCGCCTTCTGTATGAAGAACTGCAGCGCCGGGGCTACTCCGAAGAGCTGCTGGAGGATATTTTCTATCGCAATCTGCTCCGGGTCCTGCCGGAGTGAGTGAGGCATGATGAGGCATTTGGAGGAACACATGTATTATCAGAGTACAAGAGATGCTTCCCTGCGTTTGACGGCTGCGGAAGCCATTGCAAGAGGTCTCAGCCGGGACGGCGGTCTGTTCGTGCCTGCCGTTCTTCCCCGTGTGGAGCGGAGTTTTCTGGAAGAGCTTCTGACTTGCGGCTATGCTCAGCGGGCTGCGAAGGTCATGCAGCTGTTTCTGGAGGATTTTACGCCCGAAGAACTGAAGGAATATACCGAAGCCGCCTACAGCGAAGAACGCTTCGGCAGCGCTGCCGCGCCCCTGCGGAAGATGGATGATAATACCGCTGCCATGGAACTGTGGCACGGTCCCACCTGCGCTTTCAAGGACATGGCCCTTCAGGTGATGCCCTACCTGCTCACTGCTTCCCTGAAAAAGACCGGGGAAGAGAAGCAGGTCTGCATTCTGGTGGCCACCAGCGGCGATACGGGCAAGGCTGCCCTGGAAGGCTTCCGGGATGTACCCGGAACGAAGATCCTGGTTTTCTATCCCTCTGACGGTGTCAGCGATGTGCAGAAGCTGCAGATGCGTACTCAGCAGGGGGAAAACGTGGGCGTCTGTGCCGTTTACGGCAACTTTGACGATGCCCAGAGCGGCGTCAAAGCCATTTTCAGCGATGAAGCACTCCGGGAAAAGCTGGCGAACGCCGGATACTTCTTCTCTTCCGCCAACAGCATCAACTGGGGAAGACTGCTGCCTCAGGTGGCATATTATTTCTCCGCCTACTGCGACAGCGTCAGTTCCGGGCTCATCACGCTTGGCGACACCCTGAATTTCTGCGTGCCCACCGGCAACTTCGGCAACATTCTGGCAGGCTGGTTTGCCAAGGAAATGGGCCTGCCCGTGGGGAAGCTCCTCTGCGCCTCCAACTCCAACAAGGTGCTGACGGACTTTCTGGAAAGCGGCCTGTATGACCGTATGCGCCCCTTCCACACCACCATGTCTCCCTCCATGGACATCCTCATCTCCAGCAATCTGGAGCGTCTGCTGTTCTATGTCAGCGGTGGGGATGACGCCCTGGTGCGCGGCTATATGAGCAGGCTCAATGAGACCGGTAGCTATCAGGTCGAGGAAAGCCTTCTTCGGAAGCTGCAGCAGGATTTCGCCTGCGGCTGGTGCAGCGAGGAAGACACTGCCGCCGCTATCCGCAAGGCTTATGCCAACGGCTATCTTGTGGATACCCATACGGCGGTGGCTCTGGGCGTGCTGGAACAGTACCGCGGCCGAAGCGGGGATGAGACCCCCTGTGTGGTGGTTTCCACCGCGAGTCCCTATAAGTTCTGCGACAATGTGTTGAAGTCCATCGGAAATGCGTGCAGCGGCAGCGGTACCCGGCTCATCCAGACTCTGTCCGAGGTGACCGGCACTGCGGTCCCCGCACCGCTGGAGGGGCTTGACAAGCGGGAAGTGCGCTTTGACCGGGTCGTGGAAAAGACGGACATGGTCGCTGCGGTGCTGGACATGCTGAACATCGGCGGCTGACGGAAATTTGGGAGGGA
>JAZSQG010000262.1:0-13127 GCA_045537855.1 Oscillospiraceae bacterium | reverse complement strand
ACGTAGCGTCACATATTGTATCAAACAATTCGTGATTTGTATACACCTTTTTTAGGATTTCATCGCATTTTTTCACGCGCTCCCGGACTTCCCTGGTCTGAAAAACCACGGTGACCGGCGTTTCGGGGGGCAGGGGGCTTTTCTCCAGCCAGGCTTCCAGCTCTTCCCCGTCCTTAAACACCAGCACCTCCGGCGCGCTGCCGCAGATGCCCCGCACCTCCGGGTGCTTTCCGTCCCCGAATACGATGGGGATACGGCCCCGGGCTGCGGCTTCCCGAACCAGCTTATGGATCCGCGCCACATTGGGACAGGTGGCGTCCACGATGCGGCAGCCCTTCTCCTCCAGCCTCTGATAGACGCTGTCGGGTTCCCCGTGGCTGCGGATGATGACCGTCGCCCCATCGGGGATATCCTCCGCCGTGACAGCTTTCTTCAGCCCCAGTGCTTCCAGCCGCCCGGTCTCCCGCCGGTTGTGGATCAGATTGCCCAGGCACCAGCAGCCTCCGGCGGCCGCGGCTTCCCGCTGGGCGATCTCCACGGCTCGCTTCACGCCGTAGCAGAAGCCCGCCTCTTTGGCAATGCGGATCTCCATCAGCGGATTTCCTCCTTCAGCCGGGCAATGCGCCGCATCAATTCCTCCGCCTGAGCTTCATAGCCTTCCCGGGTCTTTTTCACCCGGTAGGGCTCCCCTACCACCAGGGTCACCTTTCGGAAGAGCTTCTTGTCCCGGGGCAGGTACACCGGAACCACGGGCACGCCGCTGTGGGCTGCCAGCATCACCACGCCGGTCTTGGCTTCACCGCCCCCGTCCTCATGGACACGGGTGCCCTCCGGAAAAATGCCCACGATGCCGCCGTCCTTCAGCACCCGCATGGCGGTGCGGATGGCCTGCATATCCGCAGTGCCCCGATCCACCCAGAAGGTGCCGATCCAGCGAAGCAGGGCACCCAGAAGCGGAACCTTCTCCAGTTCCTTTTTCGCCATAAAACGCACAAAGCGCTCCCGGCCCAGCAGAAACACCAGAAACACCGGGTCTGCCAGACTGGAATGGGGGGCGCAGATGAGGAAGGGCCCCTGCTCCGGCAGCCGCTCACGATGGAGATAGCGGGGTCGGAACAGCAGCCAGTAGATGGGAAAAACCACCGCCTTGTAAAGCCGGTAGGCTCTGAGATACTTCATATCCTGCAGCTTCCTTTACTCAGCCAGTTTTCGGTCGATCATGGAGGACAGGAGGGCCACCACCTGCTCAAAGCTCAGCTCACTGCTGTCCACCAGCACGGAATCCTCCGCGGGCTTCAGGGGGGCCACCGGGCGCTTGGAATCCCGCTCGTCCCGCTCGTTCATCTCCCGCAGCACATCTTCATAGGCCTGGGGGGTTCCCTTTTCCTGCAGTTCCTTCCAGCGGCGCCGCGCCCGCACCTCGGGCAGGGCCGTGAGGAACACCTTCACATTGGCGTCCGGCAGGACCACGGTACCGATATCCCGGCCGTCCATGATGACGCTGCGGGTCCTGGCCAGATTCCGCTGGGTATCCAGCAGATAGCTGCGCACCCGGGGGATGGCGGACACGGCGGAGGCAAGGCCGCTGATCTCCGGCCTGCGGATGAGCTTGCTGACGTCTTCCCCGTCCAGCAGCATGCGCTGGGTGCCTTCCCCGTCATATTCCAGACCCATGGCAAGGCCCTGCAGCAGGTCCTGAATTTCCGCTTCGTCCGCAGGAGTCAGGCCTGCCCGCTGCACCGCCAGACCGATGGTGCGGTACATGGCGCCGGTATCCACATATGCAAAGCCGTATTTTGCAGCCAGTGCCCGGGCGACGGTGCTTTTGCCCGCGCCGCCGGGTCCGTCGATGGCAACATTGATGATCCTCATTCTCTCTTTCTCCCTTCTGCATACGCGGCGGCAGACTGCCCCGCTGCCCGGCCCGTTGCCCAGGCGATCTGCAGATTATAACCGCCCGTATAGGCGTCCAAGTCCAGAATTTCCCCGGCAAAAAACAGGCCCTCTACCAGCTTGGAGGCCATCGTGCCGGGATTGACCTCCTTCAGGCGGATGCCGCCTGCGGTAATGACCGCTTCTTCAATGGGTCTTGTGCCGCTGACGGCAATGTGAAAATGCTTGAGACTGTCCAGCAGCGCGGCACGCTGCTGCCGGGTAACGGCGTTCACCTTGGTATCCGGCGCGATGCCGCTGCGGCGGATGATCACCGGTTCCAGCAGTCGGGGCAGCAGCCCATCCAGAGAGTTTTTGAAGTCCCGGTTCTGGTTTTCCGCAAACATGCGCAGCAGCCGGGCGTCCAGCTTCTGCTCGTCCAGCCCCGGCTTCAGGTCCAGCTCCAGCGTAAAGGGACCGCCCTTCCCCATATGGGCCGAGGCGGAAAGGACCAGGGGGCCCGTCACCCCGAAATGGGTGAACTGCATTTCTCCCAGTTCTGACCAGACCGCCTTCCCTTTGGCGTTTTTCAGGGTCAGCGTCACATTTTTCAGGCTCAGCCCCTGCATGGCGGCGCAGTCCTCATCCGGAGAGACCAGCGGTACCAAAGATGGCCGCAGCTCCGTCACCGAATGGCCCAGGGCCTGTGCCATGGTGTAGCCGTCGCCGCTGGAGCCGGTTTTGGGATAGCTCAGACCGCCGGTGGCAAGAATGACGCAGGCGCATTCCACCTCCTCATTCCCGGCGCGGACAGCCGCCACGCAGCCGTCCTCTCCCAGCAGGATCTCTCCCGCCCGGGCATGCAGGAATTCCACACCCAGGGCTTCCGCCCGGCGCAGCAGGGCCTGTACCACATCCTCCGCCCGGTCGGAAACGGGAAAGACCCGACTTCCCCGCTCGGTTTTCAGGGGTACGCCCAGCTCTTCAAAAAATGCCATGGCCCGCTCCGGCGGGAAGGCATTCATCACGCTGAATAAAAAGCGGGCGTTACCCGTCACATTGTTCAGCATCTGCTCCACGGAGCAGTTGTTGGTGACGTTGCAGCGCCCTTTCCCGGTAATGCGGAGCTTCCTGGCGCACTTCTCTTCCCGTTCCAGCACCAGCACGCAGGCGCCCGCAGCGGCGGCGGAGATGGCTGCCATCAGCCCTGCCGCGCCGCCGCCGAGAATGCATACTTCAGTCTTCCGCTTTTTCATAGACATCATAATCGTCCCAGACCTTTTCCAGGCCCCCGAAAAGATTCAGCACATCCTGTTTCTGTTCCCCCACCGCCATCAGCAGGGCATTGATCAGGCTCAGGGGCGCCACAAGGGAGTCCACAAAGGAGACCATGTCACTGCGGGCCAGCAGACAGATATCCGAAAGCAGGGCAATGGGCGAACTGTCCGTATCCGTCAGAGCCAGCACCGTGGCGCCCCTGTCTTTGGCAAAGCGCACCGCCTTCACCGTCCGCCGGGAATAGCGGGGGTAGCTGATGCCGATGAACACGTCGCCGGGTCCGATGCGCAGGATCTGCTCATAATATTCCCCGGTACCGTCCTCCCGCAGAAGGCGGACATTGTCAAACAGCAGGCTGAGATAGTAGCCCATAAAGTTGGCAAGGACGGAAGAAGTCCGGGTTCCCAGAATATACACATGCCTTGCATGGACAATGGCGTCCACCGCCCTGTCAAAGCAATCCCGGTCCACGCTGCTCTGAGTAAGCTCAATATTCTCCATGTCGGAATTCAGCACCGCCGTCAGAGGGTCCCGCGTCCCGATCACGGTTTTCGCCACCTCGATGCGCTGCACGGAGGTGAGGCGGTTCCTGATCATTTCCTGCAGGGCCTTTCGCATCTCGGGATAGCCTTCAAAGCCCAGCTCCAGGGCAAAGCGCACCACCGTGGATTCGCTGACGCCGGCCTTCTGGCCCAGCTTTGCCGCGGTCATAAACGCTGCCTTGTCCGAATTTTCCTTGATATAACGGGCGATCCTGAGCTGCCCCTTGGAAAAGCCCACCTCTTTGGTCTCAATGAGGGAAATAATATCTCTTTCCATCCTTCGTACCCCATCAGGTATCAGTCACGCACAGGACTGCGTGCAGGACCATAGTAATGCTTTTCCGGCAAAAATGCAAGATTTGTTTCTCAAATCCTGCAAAAATTCATTTCAGCCCCGATCGGACTTTTTCACAAAGCGCTGGAGCTTTCGCACTTCCGCCTCCGTGAGATGCCGCCAGCTTCCCGTCCGCAGGTCTCCCAGGGTGAGACCGCCTTCGGAAACGCGGATGAGCCGCTTCACGGAAAGGCCCGCAGCAGCGCAGAGATTCCGCACCAGATGCTTGCGCCCTTCGGTGACGGTGATGGCCAGAATGGCCCGCTCCCCGTCATCCCGCACCAGTTCCACGGCCTTGGCTTTGGCAGGGCCATCCTCCAGCTCCAGCTTCCCTTCCAGCTTTTTCAGGGAGGCAGCCAGATCCGGCCCCTCCACCCGTACGGTGTAGATTTTCTCTACGCCATGGGAGGGATGCATCAGGGCATGGGCCAGGTCCCCGTCATTGGTCATCAGCAGCAGCCCCTCGGAGTTGGCGTCCAGCCGGCCCACGGGATAGACCCGGGCGCCGCAGCCCTCCACCTGCTCCGCCACCGTCTTTCTGCCCAGCTCGTCCCGCATGGTGCAGACACAGCCCCGGGGCTTATTTAGCATTATGTAAACCCGCTGCTCCTGATGGGCAAGCGGGCGGCCATCCACGCGGATATCCGCAGTCATCGGGTCTGCTTTCATGCCCAGCTGCGCGACCTTTCCGTTGACGGTGACGCGGCCGGCCAGGATCATATTCTCGGCTTCACGCCGGGAGGCAATGCCGCCGGCAGACAGAAGCTTTTGCAGTCGTTCCTCCATGAGGAATCCTCCTTCTCAACAAAAGGGATATACAGGATAGCTCTGATATCCGTTGCGGCAGGCAAAATACCAGCTCCAACGGAGTTTTTCCCAGAAATTCAGGGGCACGGCCCCGTCCAGCGGGACCGAACTGCCGTAGACCAGCTCCGCTTCATACAGGAGCTTCCCTTCCGCGCTGCGCAGCTGCAGGCTTCCTGCACGCTCCCCGGCGTACACGGGTGCATAGACAAACTGCGGCAGCCGCACCTCCAGCCGGCAGTCTTCCCCCTTTTCCAGAAAAACCCGGCTGCCTTCTTTTACACGGACCGACACCTGTTCCTCCGTGCCGGAAACCACCGGCAGCAGCCAGTTCTCCCCGGACAGGTCCCTGCTTTCATAATGGGCAAAGCCCCAGTCCAAAAGCGCTGCATGGTCGCGCCAGTCATCCGGATCGTTGAGCGTCACGCAGACAAGACCCGTATCCTCCCGCTGGGCGCAGCTCACCAGCGCACGCCCGGCGGCTTTGGTGTAGCCGGTCTTGACGCCGGACGCACCCTCATACTGCCAGAGCAGCTTGTTGTGGTTGGTCATGGATACGCCCTGCACCCGGGCATAGCGGGTGGCGCACAGCCCGGCAAAATCGGGATTGCGCAGGGCATGGCAGGTCAGCACCCCCAGGTCCCGGGCCGTGGCATAGTGCCCTTCCTGGCTCAGGCCGTGGGGATTCATAAAGTGGCTGCCCTCCATCCCGAGTTCCCGTGCCTTCTCGTTCATCAGCACGGCAAAGGCCTCTTCACTGCCTGCAGCATGGCAGGCAAGAGCCCGTGCCGCATCGTTGCCGGATACCAGCAGGAGCCCCGTCAGCAGTTCCTCCACGGTGTAAGTGCCGCCGGGACGCAGGTACATGGAGCTGCCCTCGGTATGGGTCCATTCGGGGCGGATGTGTACCTCCTGCTCCGGCTTGCAGCGTTCCAGAACCACCACAGCCGTCATGATCTTGGTGGTACTGGCAATTTCAAGGCTGCGGTCCGCATTCTTCTCAAATATGATCCTGCCGCTGTCTCGGTCCATGAGTATGGCAGCCTCGGCACTCACTGCGGGAGCTTCCTCCCCCGCAGCGGCGGGGACTGCGGACAAAATGAGCGCGCACAGCAGGACCATCACGCCTGTTTTAGCCTTCCAGATCCTCATCTTTCTTTGTGGGAATGATCTCCTTTACCTTTTCGATGAGCTCAGGCATGAGATCCACCGCCTTCTCCAGAGCAGACTTGGGCTCGGCATTGGCGCTGATGAGCTTTACGCTCCCGTCACGGATCACCAGGAAGGAAATGGGCTCGATCTTCACACCGGCGCCGCTGCCGCCACCGAAGGGATTGGCCTGTCCGTCCTTCCCGTTTTTGGTCTGGAATTCGCTGCCGCCGGATGCAAAGCCGAAGCTGACCCGACTCACCGGGATCAGGGTGATCCCGTCCACCGTGGAGATGGGAGACCCCACAATGGTATTCACGTCCACCATTTCCCGCAGCTTCTGCATGGTGGTTTCCATCAGTTCACCGATAGGATGCTTCTCCATTAGCTTACCTCCGTATCTTTTTCCGCATTGGCGGCCTGATATGCTTTCAGAAAGGCCAGTCCGGCGGGGAGCGCGATGTACAGGATCCCCCAGACGGACAGGGACAGCCTCAACCGTACATAGACCGTGGATTCCGGCTCCGTAAAGCTGACGGCGGTGCGCACGTCCCGGCGCCGGATATCCAGAAACCGCTCCAGCGTCGGCAGCAGCATGCCGATGGCCGCATTAGCGCCGCCGAAGGCCATGGCAGCCTTGGCCGGGTCGTCACAGGCACTGAGATACCAGAGAGTCAGCTCGTCTATCCTGAGCTTCCGCCTTAGCTTTCCCAGCGCTTCCGTAATTATCGGAAGGAGTGCCCGCAGAAGTGCGGCTTTTCCGCCTTTTTTGGCAGTTTCTTCCTGATTTTTCTCTTTTTTCCTTCCGGCGTTCCCCTTTTTGCGCTTCTGCGGCTTCTGTTCTTCCGCATCCGCAGCTTCCTTTGGCAAATGCAGGAACCAAAGGGGGCCGATCCCCGCATCCAGCCTCAGCCCGTCTTCATCAAAGCCCAGACGCAGGCGGATGCGCAGGCACAGCAGCGCCAGCAGCAGGCAGAGGATGCCGCCGATCCAGTACAGCGCAGTCAATCCTTCGCCCCCGCAAAGCCTTCCAGCACCGTCTGCATCCGGGTCAGCTCGCTGCCGGGAAGCTCCACACCCTGAGGGGGCAGGTCCTCCAGGCTGCTGAGACCGAAGGCCCGCAGGAAAGCGGCGGTGGTCTGATACAGCACCGGTCTCCCCGGTACTTCCAGTCTGCCGCAGGGCTCCAGGAAGCCCTTCTCCGTCAGCAGATTCACCGTATAGCTGCTGTCCACCCCGCGCACCTGCTCAATGTAGGTACGGGTCACGGGCTGGAAATAGGCGGCAATGGCCAGCACTTCCAGGGCGGCGGCGCTGAGCTTGCCGGGCTTGCGGGTATCCAGGGCACGGCGCACCCAATCCCCGTTTTCCGGTGCGGAGGTCAGCTGCAGGCTGTCCTCCAGCTTCAGCAGGCGGATGCCCCGGTTTTCAAAGCGGTAGTGGTCGGCAAGCCTGCCGGCAGCCTCCAGCACCTCATCCTCCCGAATGTCCAGCAGCGCTGCCAGCCGGGCAATGGGAAAGGGATCCCCCGCTGCAAACAGGATGCTTTCAATAATGCTGTCGTATTCCATCATTCTTCCTCGTATTGAACCAATTCGATCCCCTCTTCCGTATCCCGGAAGGCGATCCGTTCGCTGCGGTACAGCTCCAGCACCGCCATGAGGGAGGCAGCCAGCTCACTGCGGCTGCGGCTTTCGGTAAAGAGGGTGCTGAGGCGGCATACACCGCCGTCCCGGAGGCGCAGGAGAATTTCCTCCGACTTTTCCCCGATGGGGTATACCAGCCGGGCAGGCACCGCCACCCGCCGGGGTGCGGGGGCTTCCTCCCGTTCCCGGCCCACCGCCTCCATGAGGGCCGCTGCCAGTTCCTCCGGCCTGTGGGAATAGCGGTATTCCGGCGGACCTGAAATGACTTCCTGGCTGCGCACGAAAAGGCCCTCGCCTTTTCTGGCCTCCCCTTCCAGCCACTGGGCGGCAGTCTTCATCCGGGCAAGGATTTCCTTGCGCCGCTGCTCCTCCAGAGAGGAAATGAGGGTGTCCATCTCCTCCACTTCCTGGGTGCCCTCCAGCAGGGTCTTGGCCTTGATATACAGGAGATAGGAGGCCATGGTGATGAATTCACCGGCAATCTCCAGATCCATCCGTTCCATGCCCGCCAGATATTCCAGATACTGGTCCAGTATGTCGGAGATCCGGATATCCTGGATCTCCACCTTGTTTTTGCTCAGTAGCTGCAGGATCAGACTCAGTGGCCCGTTGAAATCCTCCTGGGCGTCCTTGGTCTTGACCACAGACTGCAGATGAAAAGTCAGGTCGTCCATGCTTGCCTCACTACAGCGTCAGGCCGTTGGCCCAGACGGCTATGTTGAAAAACACCTTGTAAACCGCCGTTCCGGCCAGGGTGATGGGAGAAACTTCAAACACCCGGTTCAGCAGCACGATGATCAGCACCAGGAGCAGCATCCCGTAGCGCTCCAGATACATGAGCCGCAGATACAGCCGGGGCGGCAGAAAGGAAAACAGCACCTTGGAGCCGTCCAGGGGCGGAAAGGGAATCAGATTGAAGAGCCCCAGAGCGATGCTCAGGTAGGCCATGGTATCCAGCAGCTTCAACCCATAGGTCCCCACAGTGCTCCCGATGAGGGGCCGGTAGCACAGTCCGAAGAGAAAGAGGGCCACAGCCGCCAGCAGAAAATTGGATACGGGACCCGCCAGCCCGGTCAGGGCCATGTCCCGCCGGGGCTTTTTGAAATTGCGCATATCCACTTCCACCGGCTTTGCCCAGCCGATGCGGAAGGCCACCAGCATCACCAGACCGAACCAGTCAATGTGCCGCAGAGGGTTCAGGGACAGTCTCCCCTGCCGGGCGGCAGTTCGGTCCCCCAGGGCATAGGCTGCCAGCCCGTGGCAGATCTCGTGGACCATGATGCACAGAAGAGCCGGAACGATGCGCAGGAGCAGGTCCAGCAGATAGGTCCAGTCCAGCCCCTTCAGCACATCCAGGAAGCCGCTCATTCAAAACTCTCCAGAATGGCCATCAGTTCGCCCCGCCCCGTCCCCTTCTCGGCAGAGAAAGGGACCAGACGGTCTTCCTCCGTCAGTTCCAGGGTTTCCCGCACGGTCTGAATGGCGCCTTCCATTTCGCTCTTCTTCAGCTTGTCCATTTTATTGGCCACCACAATGAGGGGGCGCCCGGTGCTGCGGAACCAGCCCGCCATGGACACGTCGTCCGCCGTGGGCTTATGCCGGGCGTCCACGATGAGCACGCCGGCGGTGATCAGCCCCTCGGCATTGAAATAGGTCTCCATGAGCCTTCCCCAGCGGTTCTTCTCCGCCTGAGAGACCTTTGCAAAGCCGTAGCCGGGCAGGTCCACAAAATAAACGGTATCTACCTGAAAGAAATTGATGTGTACGGTTTTGCCCGGGGTGTTGCCCACCCGGGCGAAATTCTTACGGTTCAGGAGCCGGTTGATCACAGAGCTTTTCCCCACATTGGAGCGTCCGGCAAACACCAGCTGAGGCCGTCCGTCCCGGACAAAGTCTTTGGCAGAGACTGCCGAGCGGATAAACTGCACTTTATTGACATTCATCGTCTTTCCCCTTCCTCCAGCAGCACTACCGCGTGGGCGGCAATGCCCTCGCCGCTGCCGGTGAAGCCAAGCCCCTCTTCCGTGGTGGCCTTGACGCTGACCCGGTCGATCCCGATCCCCAGGGCAGCGGCCAGATTTTCCCGCATGGCGGGTATGTGCGGCACCAGCTTGGGGCGCTGGGCCAGAATGGTCACATCCACATTTCCCGGGCAATAGCCCCGCTCTGCCAGCAGCTCCGCCACCCGGCGCAGCAGCAGTACGCTGTCCGCCCCCGCATAAGCCGGGTCGGTATCGGGAAACAGCTGCCCGATATCCCCCATTGCCGCGGCGCCCAGCAGGGCGTCCATCAGGGCATGTACCGCCACATCCGCATCGGAGTGGCCCAGGAGCCCCAGTTTCCAGGGGATATCCACGCCGCAGAGGATCAGCTTCCGCCCCTCCACCAGCCGGTGTACATCATATCCGTGTCCGATTCTCATGCTTCTTCCCGCTTTCTCAGGATGGCTTCCGCCGCCAGAAGGTCATCCGGCGTGGTGATCTTTCTGTTTTCCACGTCGCCCTCCACCATGCGCACCCGCATACCCAGGCGCTCCACGGCGCTGGCATCATCGGTGATGGCGGTACTCTGCCGAATGGCATCGCTGAGGGCTGCTTTGATCAGTTCCGCCCGGAAGCCCTGGGGCGTCTGCGCCGCAAACAGCGTGCTGCGCTCCGGCGTGGCGGTAACAAAGCCGTCGGAGCCGGTCTTGACCGTATCCACCACCGGCACCACCGGCAGGGCCGCTCCATAGGTCCGCGCTGCTTCCACCACGGCGGTGATGACCTGCTCCGTCACAAGGGGTCGTGCCCCATCGTGAATCAGAATCAGCTCCGCATCCTCTGCGGCGGCCATGACGCCCGCATAGGAAGAATCGGTGCGGCTGTCGCCGCCGAGCACCACCCGGGCAACCTTGCTGCAGCCATCGCAGGCAAAATACGCAGCCTTCTCCCCCGCCTTGCTGGTGACCAACACGATTTCGTCGATCATGCTGCAGCGCTGAAAGGCAAGGAGGCTCCTTCGCAGCACCGATTCGCCGCCCAAACGTGCTGTCATCTTATCCTGCCCGCCCATGCGGCTGGAGCTGCCTCCGCCCAGGATCACGGCACAGACGCGCCCATTCCTTTTTCTCGCGGGCAGGCGGAAGCTCTCTTGTTTCTTTTTTTTGCGAAACAGGCCCATAACGTTCCTCTTACTACTTATCCGGCAGAACAAACTTGTCCTGCCGGATATCACGCGTCTTTATACAGCTCAGGCAAGGGCTGTGTTGATCTGCCGCTCCACATCGTCATAATCAGAGCTTTTGGACAGTACGATCTCGGAAATCAGGATCTGCTTGGCGCTGCGCAGCATCTTCCGCTCGCCTGTGGAAAGGCCCTTCTCACTGTCCCGGGCCATGAGCCCCTTGACCACCCGGGCGACCTCCATAAGGTCACCACTCTTGATACGCAGCATATTCTCACGGTAACGGCGGTTCCAGTTCTGCGTCATGTCGATCTCGATGCCGGTCATTTCCTCCAGCAGCGCATCCGCCTCCTGGGGCTGAATGATGGGGCGCACGCCGATTTCCTCGCAATGATCCACAGGGATCATCACAACCATACCGCCAACAGGCAGCTTGAACATATAATACTGCCTGATCACCCCGTTGATCCGCCGCTCTTCGATGCTGTCAATGATGCCGGCTCCGTGCATGGGATGTGCAATTTTGTCGCCAACGCTGAACATGAAAAGACTCCTCTCAATCACGCCCCCAGCCGAAAAATGCGTCATTCGGCTGTGCATACCGATGCAGGTAAATGCAGACACAACTTTCCACAAGTATATTATAGACTTATTTCTGAAAATTAGCAAGCAAAAATCACGTTTTTATTCTATAATTTCCTTGATTTTCCAGTCCAAAATTAAAAAAGATACGCCGCAGTGAAACACTGCGGCGTATCGGGATTCAGAGTTAATTACTCTTCAACAGCGATGACAACGCCGGAACCGACGGTTCTGCCGCCTTCGCGGATGGCGAAGCGGAGTTCCTTCTCGATGGCGATGGGGGTGATCAGCTCAACGTTCATGTCGACGTTGTCGCCGGGCATGCACATCTCAACGCCTTCGGGCAGGTTGATGATGCCGGTCACGTCGGTGGTACGGAAGTAGAACTGAGGACGATAGTTGTTGAAGAAGGGAGTGTGACGGCCGCCCTCTTCCTTGGTCAGGACGTAAACACGGCCGGTGAACTTGGTCAGGGGCTTGATGGTCTTGGGAGCAGCCAGAACCTGGCCACGCTCAACGTCGGACTTGGCAATGCCGCGGAGCAGGCAGCCCACGTTGTCGCCGGCTTCGGCGAAGTCCAGAACCTTGTGGAACATTTCGGTGCCGGTAACGGTGGTTTCCTTGGTTTCCTTGATGCCGACGATCTCAACCTTGTCGCCAACCTTGACGGTGCCACGCTCGACACGGCCGGTGGTAACGGTGCCGCGGCCGGTGATGGTGAACACGTCTTCGATGGGCATCAGGAAGGGCAGGTCAGCCTTACGCTCGGGAGTGGCGATCCAGGAGTCAACAGCGTCCATCAGCTCGTGGATGCAGGCGTACTCGGGGGCATTGGGATCGGTGGACTCGCTCTGCAGAACGCCCAGAGCGCTGCCCTTCACGACGGGGGTGTCGTCGCCGGGGAAGCCGTAGCTGTCCAGCAGTTCGCGGACTTCCATCTCAACCAGCTCGAGGAGCTCGGGGTCGTCAACCTGGTCGACCTTGTTCAGGAAGATCACGATATAGGGCACGTTGACCTGACGGGCCAGCAGCAGGTGCTCGCGGGTCTGGGCCATGGGGCCGTCGGAAGCAGCGATGACCAGGATAGCGCCGTCCATCTGGGCAGCACCGGTGATCATGTTCTTGATATAGTCAGCGTGACCCGGGCAGTCAACGTGAGCGTAGTGACGGGCCGCGGTCTGATACTCGACGTGAGCGGTGTTGATCGTGATGCCACGGGCCTTCTCTTCGGGGGCCTTGTCGATGGCGTCGTAAGCGGTGTATTCAGCAGCGTTGGGGTCAGCCATAGCCAGAACCTTGGTGATGGCGGCGGTGGTGGTGGTCTTACCATGGTCGATGTGGCCGATGGTACCGATATTCACGTGAGGCTTCGTTCTTTCAAACTTCTGCTTCGCCATTTGAGTAATTCCTCCTCAAAAATTATAGTATATGATACTTATTTCGTACTGCGGGAAATGTCGCGCTATTTTACACTATTTTCCCGCACATTGCAACCGGTTTTTTTCCCGGTTAAAAATTTACCAGTTGTTATTGCTGACAATCTTCTCAGCAATGGACTTGGGGATCTCGGTGTAGTGGCTGGGCTCCATGCTGAACTGCCCGCGGCCCTGGCTGCGGCCACGCAGATTGGTGGCGTAGCCGAACATCTCACTCAGAGGCACATGGGCGTTAATGTCAGCCGCACCGCCACGGATCTCCATGCCCGTGATCTGGCCGCGGCGTCCGTTGATATCGCCGATGACATCGCCCATGTAT
>JAZSQG010000305.1:0-2092 GCA_045537855.1 Oscillospiraceae bacterium | reverse complement strand
ATTGCTCTCGGCGCTGGTGGCCTGCATATAGAAATGATTCGAGTTGTGCACCGCCATGCGGTTATCCGGCGTGATGCGCACGCCCATGCTGGTGGGGCTGGCGATGGCGTAGCGGCAGCCCTTGCGAAGATTCAGTTCCATGCGTGTTCGTTTCCCTTCTGTTCGGTGTTATTTGGCGGGGGCCGCGTAGGTCTCCCGGTACTGCCGGGGGGTGAGCCCGTGATATTTTTTGAAAATTTTCGAAAAATAGTTGGCGTCGGCCATGCCGCAGTGCTGGGCCACGGTCTGCACCTGCAGGCGGGTGCTCCGCAGCAGGCGGGCAGCGGCCTCCATGCGCTTTTCCGTCACATAATCCGTGACGGTCTTCCCCGTTTCCCGGTGGAAGAGGGCGGAAAGGTAGCTGGGGCTGATGTTCTGGGCGGCAGCCAGCGCGCTGAGGCTCAGCTCCCCGGAAAGGTCCGCGTCGATGTAGGTCACCGTCTTGCGGATGAGGGGGGAATAGCTGCCCAGGGCATTGCGGCGCACCAGGCGGCAGTAGCTGTGGAGCATTTCCAGCATCAGCAGCCGCCCCGCTTCCAGACTCTGAAGGGCTTGGATCTGCCGGGCAAAGTCGGAAGAGGTGCGGTCCAGATACAAAGGATGCACACCCCCCTGCTCCGCCGCTTTGCGCAGGAGGGTATTGCTGATAATGGCGTAATTTTTCAGGTTCCGCAGAGGGTCCGCGGTACGCTGCTCAAAGACCAGCCGGGAAAAGCCGCTGAGCATCCGCTCGGCCCGCTGGGCATGCCCGTTGCGCACGTTTTCCATGAGCTCGTTCTCATAGGCGTAGCGCCGCTCCATCTGCTGCATCCGCTGCAGCAGCTCTTCCGGCCCCTCCTCCTTTTCCGCCTCAGCGCGGTCTCCGGCATAGAGGGCTTCCCGCTGCTCCCGGTTCAGGTCCAGCATGCGGTAATTGCGCCCCTCCCCCCAGATGAGGGAGGCAAAGACATCCAGCATGGAAAAGAGGGCCGTTTCATCCCGCAGCACGGGGATGACGGCGTAGCTGGCTTCCAGCCGGGATATGCGCCAGGCGGGCAGGCCCAGGCGCTCGGCTTCCTCCATGAGCTGCTCCCGGGTCAGCTCGAAGGACAGGTAGGGCCCGATGACCAGGGGCCGCCCCTCCGGCGTGTCCGGCAGCAGAAGGTACAGATAGTTGCAGAGAAATTCGTCCGTGAGCTTATAAATGGTGTTGGCCTCCGGCGCGCTTGCCCGCTCCCGATAGGGTGCAGCCTCCTCCGGTCCCAGACTTTCCCGCAGGCCGAAATCCAGCCGCCGGAGGGAGAAATCCCGCTCCCCGGGGCGGCTGAGCTGCAGGTGCATTTTTTCCAGCACACGGCTCAGATACTTCAGTTCCGCCTGATAGTTCATAAACCACGCTTCTTTTCATAAAATTCCCCGGTTTTTGACCTGTGTTTTACCATTATGTGATATTTTTCCTGCATTTTCAAGGGCTTTCGTAAAATCCTACGCAAATTTCGCAATATTTTCCTAGCGCCAGAAAAGGCTTTCCTGATAGTATACCTGCGGCAAATGTACGGATCCCCAACACACGAAAGAAACGAGGAAACGATCATGGCAAAGAAACCCGTCCAGCGCGACGAGCGCGGCTTCCGCCGCTTCGGCATGCGCGACTGCCTGGCCTACGCGGCCGGCGACCTTGGCTGCAACATGAGTTTTGCTCTGAAGAGCACCATGGCCATCTTCTGGACCCAGTTCATGGGGCTGGATCTCTGGTCCTCCCTGCTCCTGATCGTGGTGCAGGTCTGGGACGCCATCAACGACCCGCTCATCGGCTCCATTGTGGACGCGGATCGCCGCCAGTACAAGCGCAACAAGTTCCTGCAGTATATCCAGGTGGGCTCCATCGGCCTCATCGTGGGCGGCGCCTGCTGCTCCCTGCCCTTCCCCAACGCTCCCACCTGGGCCAAGGCCATCATCTTTATCGCCGGTTATGTGGTGTGGGACGCTTTCTACACCGTGGCCAATGTCCCCTACGGCTCCCTGCTGAGCCTGATTTCCAACGAACCTGCCGACCGGGCAAGCCTTTCCGAAG
>JAZSQG010000062.1:0-2714 GCA_045537855.1 Oscillospiraceae bacterium | reverse complement strand
GAGTCCACCCGCCGCGGCCGCCCGGTATCGCAGTCCAGGGTACACCATTCGCTGATGCAGGAGACCAGAGCCTGCCCGTCTTTGCTGACGGTGTAATCCCGCCCGAACTTCACGCCCTTTGCGAAGCTGGGCCAGGTCTCGACCTGCAGACGCTCCTCGTATTCCGGCAGCCGGTGGAAGCGCAGCTTGAGCTTTGCCAGCACCCAGAAGGCATTGGACTTTTCCCGCAGGGTCTTCCCGTCGATCTCCATTTCCTTGGAATGGAGACCCGTGATGTCCTGAAAAAGGGTGATGAGATGGTCCGGGCGCATCCGATAGTCCCGGTCCACCTCGGAATAGCGGACGCAGTGCTCCAGTTTGTATTCGTTATGCATAGCCGCGCTCCTCTGTCTTGGTTTCTGTGGAGCAGTGTAGCACGAAGGGGGGTGAAAAAGCAACGAAGCATGGGGGAAATGTATGCTTTTTCGGCGGGGTCTCAGGGCAACAGGATCACGCAGCGGTTTTTCCTGATCGCATAATCAAGGGCGGCTTTCGTTCCGCTTTTGCGGTTTTTGGGGGCAGCTTCCTCCAGATAATAGACGATACAAAAGGAACTCCTGTCGACAAGTTCACGGTTGCGCTCCACATAGACCGCCCGCCCCGCGCCCAACAGTTTTTCGGGATACTCGGTATCCTCATAGCGTTCCAGCAAATACGCTTTATAGCTGTCATCGATCACCGGAAATTCCGCCCGCACATAGACCCGCCTGATGTACGGATATGTTTCTTTGAGTTTCGTCACCCGTTCATGGCACAGGCGGTCGAAGCGGCTTTTGCTTCCAAAAAGAAAGGTGTCCACCCGTTCCCGGACGATCAGGTTTTCGATGACCGCATCCAATTGCTCCCGCAGCTGCGCCGTTTCGGCGATTTCTCTGTGTCCGAAAAAGCAGCAGGAAGTTTCTTGCATACACATCCCCCACAAAGCAAACATTCTTTATCCATTATAAAGGATTATTCACTCAAAGTAAATGTGTCTGCAACGGGAGTTTATAATAATCGACCCGCTTTTTCGGTAGAATATACCCGGAAAGCAGGTGGGTGCAATGAAAACAGAATTTGCCGATAAATATATCACGCTGGGCCTGAAGATCGCCTACTACCGGCGAAAGGCCGGTTTCACCCAGGAGCATTTTGCCGAGCTGATCGGAAAAAGTATCAGCTTTGTGGGGCAGGTGGAAGGGACGGGAACGGTGCGCGGCGTTTCTCTTGAGACCCTTTTCAAAATGGCCCAGGTATTGAATGTCTCTCCCGCCAGGCTGCTGGAGGACGATTAGAGAGCGATTGGATTTTGCGGGAAAATCCAATCCCTCTTTTTTGCGCAGCCGATGGGCTGCAGCCCGCGCGGCCCGCCGACCTCCGCTGCCGGGTCAGTTTTCCCCCAACGCATTGACGCGGCGGGGGCGCGGAAGTACAATATCCGCAGCGGGGGCGGAGCCGGTTCACCCGTCCCCGGAGGAAGATGCCCGTGCCGGGCAGGCCGCCCGGACGCCGTTTTTGGAGTGAAACCATGTCAGACATCCGCTTTTACAGGATAGACGAAATCGAGGAAAAGCAGCTTCGCAGCGCCGTGGTGGCTGCCCGGCTGGATGGGCAGTGGCTGCTGTGCCGCAGCGGCGGCGCAGGCGCGTGGGCGCTGCCTGCCGGGCCCATCGCCCCGGGAGAGCGGGCGGAGGACGCCGCCGGGCGCATCCTGCACACGCTGACGGGGACGGAGGACTTTGCCCTGCGTCCGGTGGCCGCCTGCCGGGAGGGGGAAGGCAGCTGCATGCTCTTCTTTGCCGAAGTCCGGCAGCTTTCCGGCGCTGCCGCCGGGCAGGAAACGGGGCTCTTCCCCTATCTGCCGGAGGAACTGGAAGAAGCCCGGCGCTGCCGGGCCCTCTTCGGCTATGTGCAGGGCTGGCTCAACATGCAGAGCGGGGCCGGGGAACTCTGGGATCTCTATGACGAAAACCGCAATCCCACGGGCCGGCTGCACCGCCGGGGCGAAGCCCTGCAGCCGGGGGACTTCCATCTGGTGGTCCATGTGTGGCTGAAAAACAGCCGGGGCCAGTTCCTGCTCACCAAGCGCTCCCCCAACAAGGGCTTCCCGAATATGTGGGAGTCCACCGGCGGCTCGGCCCTGGCGGGAGACGACAGCCTCGCGGCGGCGCTGCGGGAGGTGCGGGAGGAAACGGGCCTGCAGGCGGACCCGGAACGGGGCAGCCTGGTGATGAGCTTCCGGGGGGAGGAGGCCTTCGTGGATGTCTGGCTCTTCCGGCAGGATTTTGACCTGGAGGATGTGGTCCTGCAGGAGGGCGAGACCTGCGACCGGATGTACGCCGACGCGGCGGGCATCCCCCGCCTTTGCGACGAGGGCGTCTTTGTCCCCTATTCCTACCTGACGCAGCTCCTGGAGCAGATCGGATAAGGCAGCTCTGCAGCAGATACAAAGCTTCTGCTGCGCATAAACAGACAAGGGTGGATGTGCGCAAAAACAAGGATGGCAAGTAATCCGTTGATACTAGTGGCGGAAAAGGAATGAATAACACACAGTATCCGACGACCCATGCACCTTCACTTAGAAAATGCTGCGCAGTGAAAGAGGCAGCAGCAACAGTCGGCTCGACATTACAAATAAAGAATTTCTATCAGCCCCAGATCATTACCGGACAGGTTAATCCTTCAGCAAAAACGAA
>JAZSQG010000169.1:0-7474 GCA_045537855.1 Oscillospiraceae bacterium | reverse complement strand
GGCTACGATCCGACTTGACGAAAGCCCGACAAATAAGCTCATCGTCAATGGCACCTACGTCAAGGAATACTGGGGCGAAGGCTCCAACCGCGCCCGCAACTGGCAGCGCTATGACCTGGGCGGCGATTCCAAGCTCTCCTTCGAGGAAGGCGTGGACTCCTACGTCCCCTACGCCGGCCCCCTGAAGGACAATGTGGACAACACCATCAGCAAGATCAAGTCCACCATGTGCAACTGCGGCGCGCTGAGCATTCCCGAGCTGCGGCAGAAGGCCAAGCTGACCCTGGTCTCCGCCACCAGCATCGTGGAGGGCGGCGCTCACGACGTCATCCGCAAGGATTCCGGCAACAACGACTGAGTATGAGGAAAAAAGGAAACGGCAATGGGCCATCGGCCCATTGCCGTTTTTGCTTCTGAAGAGATCATTCCGTGAAAAAGTATTTGACCTGATAGCCCTTGCCGTCGCCGGTGGTGATGACGGTCTCATCGCCGTCTTCGGTGACCTCCAGCAGCGGGAAGCGGGCATTGAGCCGCACATAGGCTTCCGGGCTTTCGGCCTCCACCTCCAAAACCTCCCGTTTGGCGTATTTGTCGCCGCCGCAGGGATTCTGCTCTTCCACGATGAGTTCGTAGTAAGGCATGTGTTATTCTCCTTTTCTTAAAAATGGTAAGCTGCGCAGCATGCTTTATTTCAGCTTCAGCAGGTCGGCGTGGCGGTAGAAATACATGAAGCCGGACCAGAGGGTGGTGGCCACCATGAGCAGCACGCCCAGTCCGTCCACCGTCAGCAGACCGGGGATGAGGGTGAGGCTGTGCAGCCCCGTCATCATCACGCAGAGGGACACCATGCTCACCGCGGTCTTCACCTTGCCGGAGAAGCCGGCGGAGATGACGATGCCTGCATCCACCGCCACGAGGCGCAGAGCGGTGACGGCGAATTCCCGGGCGATGATGAGGAAGGCAGCCCAGGAGGGCACCTGCCCCCATTCCACGAAAATGAGAATGGCGGAGGTGACCAGCAGCTTATCCGCCAGGGGATCCAGGAACTTGCCGAAGGTGGTGACCTGATTATACTTCCGGGCCACATAGCCGTCCACACTGTCGGTGATGCTGGCGATGATGAAGATGACCAGAGCAACGGCGTTGGAATAACGCCACTGCGCCAGCATCAGCACCAGAAACACCGGGATGAGGGCCACCCGAAGGATGGTGATCTTATTGGCAGTATTCATGCTCGCGTTCCTCTCAGTCTTCCGTGACCAGCTCGCCCACCAGATCGCCTTCCAGCAGCTCGGTGATGCGCACCCGGTAGAATTCGCCGGGGCGGATACCCGTGCCGGTGAAGAAAACTTTGCCGTCCACATCCGGGCTGTCGGCGTAGCTGCGGCCGTACCAGCATTCCGCCAGACGGTCGTAATCCTCGGCGATGACCTCCAGGACCTGATCCAGGCGGCCTTCGTTGAAGTCATCCATCACCCGGGACTGGATCTCTTCCGCCAGCTCCCGCCGGTGCTGGGCCACTTCGTTTTCGGGATAGTCCATGTCATAGGCGGGGGTACCCTCCTCGGGGGAGAAGGCGAAGATGCCCGCCCGCTCAATTTTGGCACGGCGGAGGAAGTCGCAGAGCTCCTCGAATTCCGCTTCCCCTTCACCGGGCAGGCCGGTGATGAGGCTGGTGCGCAGCACCAGACCGGGGATGCGCGCCCGGAGTTTGGTGAGCAGGGCTTCGATTTCCGCGCCGCTGCCCCGGCGGTTCATTTTTTTGAGGATGCCGTCGCTGATGTGCTGGATGGGGATATCCAGATACTTTACCACCTTGGGTTCATCGGCCACGGTGTCGATCAGCTCCTCGGTGATCATGTCGGGGTAGAGGTAGTGGAGGCGGATCCAGCGGATGCCCTCGATCTTTGCCAGCTCCCGGATGAGCTGGGCCAGCATGGGCTTTCCGTAATTGTCCGTGCCGTAGCGGGTGATGTCCTGAGCCACCACGATGAGCTCCCGTACGCCCACCTCTGCCAGCTCCCGGGCTTCCCGCAGGATGCCTTCCATGGGCCGGGAGCGGTATCTGCCCCGGATGGAGGGGATGACGCAGTAGCTGCAGTGGTTGTCGCAGCCTTCGGCGATCTTGATGTAGGCCCAGCCCGGGCCGGAGGTGACCACCCGGTCCGTTTCGCTGACGGGGGCGTCGATATCGCCGAAAAGCTTGGGAGTCTGGCCCGCTTCCATGAGCTGCACGGCCCGGACTACTTCGTCATAGCTGCCGGTTCCGATGATGCCGTCTACCTCGGGCAGCTCCTTGAGCAGCTCTTCGCCGTAGCGCTGGGCCAGGCAGCCGGTGACCAGCAGCTTTTTCAGCCGGCCCTCCTGCTTGAGCTGGGCAAACTCCAGAATGTTCTCGATGGCCTCGCTCTTGGCGCTTTCGATGAAGGCGCAGGTATTGATGATGAGGGTATCCACATCGCTCAGCTCTGCGGTGACGGTGAAGCCGGCGTTGTTCAGGAGCCAGAGCATCTGCTCGCCGTTGATAAGATTCTTTGCACAGCCCAGGGATACCATCCCGACTTTGTATTCCATAGTGCAGTTCCTTGCCTTTCTTTCGTATGTGGGGAAGCTCATTCCTCCCGGGCTTCCTCCCAGCGGCGCAGGGCGCTGCGCACCTGCTCCCAGCTGTAGCCACGGCGGCACAGGGCGTCCGCCAGTTTTTTCAGGGTCTTTTCGTCTGCCTCCCGATAGCGGAGCCGGCTTTCCACCAGCCTGTCCAGGGTGCAGGCAGGGTCCTCCAGCTGCTCCAGGGCATCCTCCCAGTAGTCCCGGGGGACCAGATGCCGCTGCAGCTCTGCCCGGATGCGCGTCAGCCCGTAGTCCTTGCGGGCGTAGTGGCGCACCACCATGTCGGCGTAGGCTGCTTCGTCGATGGCGCCCAGCTCCGCCAGCCGCTCCGCCGCCCGGCGGGCATGCTCCGGGTCAAAGCCCTTCTCCGTGAGCTTCCGCTGCAGCTGCCCGCTGTTGAGGAGGCGGGCGGAGGCCAGCTCCATGGCCTTGCGCCGTACCAGATAGTAGCTGCAGGCTTCCTCCAGCTTTTCCAGCGCTTCCCCTTCCAGGATGAGCCCCGGCTGCAGGTGAAAGTCCAGCAGCTCCTGAGGTCCGCAGCGCAGCTGCGCGCCCTCCCGGAATTCCAGGCGGAAGCTTTCGCCGCCGCTGAGGGGAACGATGTGTTCCAGCAGCATTTAGTCCTCAAAATCCTCCGCGTCCACGCTGACGGCCTTGCCCGCAGGGGCGGCCTTTTCTTTGGGCGCGGGTGCCAGCTTCTTTTCCATTGCTTCCCGGATGAGGGCTTCCAGCTTGTCGGCAGCCTCCGGGTTCTCCTTGAGGTAGTTCTTCACCCCGTCCTTGCCCTGGATGCGCTGATCCAGGAAGGTGAACCAGCTGCCGCCCTTTTCGATGATGTCCAGCTGCACGCCCAGCTCCACCAGCTCGCTGCCCCGGGAGATGCCCTCCCCGTAGATGATGTCGAACTCCGCTTCCCGGAAGGGGGGCGCTACCTTGTTCTTGGTGACCTTGACCCGGGTGTGGTTGCCCACCTTGGCGCCGCCCACGGAGATGGTCTCCGTCCGGCGCACGTCCAGACGGACGCTGGCATAGAACTTCAGGGCCCGGCCGCCGGTGGTGGTCTCGGGGTTGCCGTACATGACGCCGATCTTTTCCCGAAGCTGGTTGATGAAGATGACCACGCAGTTGGTCTTGTTGATGCTGCCGGTGAGCTTCCGCAGGGCCTGGCTCATGAGGCGGGCCTGCAGACCCACCACGCTGTCGCCCATTTCCGCCTCGATCTCGCTGCGGGGCACCAGGGCCGCCACGGAGTCGATGACGATGACATCGATGGCGCCGGAACGCACCAGAGCATCGGTAATCTCCAGAGCCTGCTCGCCGGTGTCCGGCTGGCTGATGAGCAGCCGGTCGATGTCCACGCCCAGGGCCTTGGCGTAGGTGGGGTCCAGGGCATGCTCGGCGTCGATGAAGGCCGCTTCGCCGCCGGCCTTCTGGGCGGAAGCCACCACATGCAGGGCCAGGGTGGTCTTGCCGGAGCTTTCCGGCCCGTAGATCTCCACGATGCGGCCCTTGGGAACGCCGCCGATGCCCAGAGCCAGATCCAGTGCCAGAGAGCCCGTGGAGATGGCTTCGATGCCGGTGCTGGCGCTGTCTCCCAGACGCATGATGGAGCCGGGCCCGAAGCTGCGCTCGATCTGGGCCATGGTGGTCTCCAGCGCTTTCTTTTTATCTGCCGCAGGTGCCGCGGCTTCCACGGCGCCGCGCTTTTTCTTTTCGGCCATATCAGAATCTTCCTTTCTTGGCGCCCTGCGGAGGCAGGGGCGGATTGGGAATGTCGGTTACACGTTATGCTTCGCTGCGGGTGAAGAGGAGGGTACGCTCCGTGCCCAGGGTGTCCACCAGCGTTTCCCGGTGGAGAAGTCCCGTTTCCGCAGCCATACGACGCAGCTCCTCACTCTGCCCCTCGCCGCATTCCAGGGCCAGGCAGCCGCCGGGCTTCAGGATGCCCGTCCAGCGGGCAAAGAGGCTGCGGTAGAAATCCAGGCCGTCCTCGCCCCCGTCCAGGGCGCTGTGCGGTTCGTAATCCCGGACGGAACGGTCCAGGGTCAGCACCTCGGCGCTGGGGATGTAGGGGGGATTGCAGGTGATGAGGTCAAAGGTGCCCAGCTGCCGGGCGGGGGCCTTCATCACATCCGCCTCCAGGCACATGCAGCGCTGGCTCAGGCCGCAGTGCAGGGCGTTGCGCTTGGCAAGGAGCAGAGCCCTGCCGTCAACGTCCGTCAGCAGCACCCGGGCATGGGGCAGCGCCGCGGCGATGGCAAGACCGATGCAGCCGGAGCCTGTGCAGAGGTCCAGCACCCGGGCTTCCTCCCGCTCCCGGAGGAAGTCGATGCCCGCCTGGGCCAGCAGCTCCGTGTCGCTGCGGGGAATGAGCACATTGGGGTTGATTTCCAGCTCCAGCCCCATGAAGGACCAGCTGCCGGTGATGTAGGCCGCAGGCTCGCCCCGGAGCCGCCGCTCCAGGTTGATGGCGGCCCGCTCTTCAAAGCCGGGGCCGGGATACATGCGGATATCCCGGAGAAATTCCGCCGGGCTCTTGTCCGCGGCGGCGGCCAGCAGCAGCCGGGCTTCCAGCTCGCTGGCCTCTACTCCGGCGGCGCGGAGGGCTCGCCGGGTCTCGATGTAAATGTCGTTATAGTTTTTCAACTGCGCGTCTCCCTTACCAGCGGTCGGCCCCTTCTTCCTCGGGGATGACCAGCTTCAGGGCCTCGATGGCACATTCGATCATGCTGTCGTCCGGCTCGAAGACCGTGAGCTTCTGCAGGGCGCGGCCGGGAGCGGAGAGGATGCGGCTCAGGCCGTTGTCATGCCGGCCCACCCAGCGGTTGAGCTCGTAGCTCAGGGCTACCACCACAGGCAGCAGCAGCAGGCGCAGGAAGAAGGCCACGATGCGGTTTTTCCAGCTGACCACGGAGAAGACCAGAATGCTGATGATCATCACCACGAAGAGGAAGCTGGTGCCGCAGCGGGGATGCTCCCGCTTCTGGGGCCGCACGTTTTCCAGGGTCAGGGGCAGGCCCTTTTCATAGCAGTGGATGGACTTATGCTCCGCCCCGTGGTACTCGAAGACCCGGTGGATGTCCTTCATCCGGGTCACCAGCTTCAGGTACAGCAGGAAGATGGCGATGCGCAGCAGCCCGTCGATGAGATTTTTGATGAAGCTGGAGCCGATGGCCCCCGTAAGCAGACTGGTGATGGCGTAGGGCAGTACCATGAAGAGGGCCACCGCCAGCACCACGCCCAGCACCATGGAAACGCTGATGATGAGCTTGCCGGCCTTTTCCTCGTCAAAATGCGCCTTGATCCACCGGTCCAGCTTGTCCTCCTGGGCGGCCTGCTCCTCTTCGGGCAGGCAGTCGGCGGAGTACATCAGAGCCTTGATGCCGCCGCTGAGGGAGGTGAAGAGGTTCACCACGCCCCGGATGAAGGGCCAGCCCAGAATGGGATAGCGGTCCTTGATGAACTTCAGCTCTTCTGTTTTGGTAATGAGGCCTTCCGCGCCCCGGACCACGATGGCCCGCTTTTTGGGGCCCTGCATCATAATGCCTTCGATGAGGGCCTGTCCGCCGATGGTGGTGCGGAAACAGGCCTCCGCGTTTTGTTTCTCTTTCATAGTCACTGTTCCTTTGCCGGGGCAGGGGAGCGGCGGCGTCACACGGCGGTGGGCAGGAGCACCGTGACCACCGTGCCGCATTCCTCTGCGTTTTCGATTTCCAGGGTGCCCCCGTGCCGCCGGACGATCTCATCGCAGACGGCAAGGCCGATGCCGCTGCCCCGGGCCTTGGAGCTTCCCTTGTAGAATTTCAGCTTGATGTGGGGCAGTTCGTCCGGCGGGATGCCGGGGCCGAAGTCCCGCAGGCGGATGCGGGCATAATCCCGGCCGCTGCCGTCGTGATCCCGGCTGAGATCGATGAAGACCTGGATGCACTTGCCGCTGCCGCCGTGCTTGGCGGCATTGTCCAGCAGATTCAGGAAGACCTGCTTGAGCCGCTCCGGGTCGCCGGGGATAAGGGCGATCTCGTTTTCGGGCGCGGTATAGTTGACCTGCATGCCGCTTTGACGCATAAGCTCACCGTAGGTGAACAGTGCATCCTCCAGCTCCGCTGCAATGTCGATAAGCTCAAGCCGCAGATTGAATCTGCCGTCCTGTATGCGGGTGAATTCCAGCAGCTCCTTGACCATGTTGGTCAGGCGCTCGGCCTCTTTTGTGATTATATTGATGCCTCTGAGCGAGTCGCCCTGTACGGCGGGGTCAAAGGCGATGGTCTCAGCCCAGCCGGTGATGGCGGTGAGAGGGGTGCGCAGCTCATGGGATATCTGGGAGATAAACTCCGTGCGGTTGTTCTCCGCCACGGCGGCCTTCTCGCTCATGCCGTTGATGGCCTCGGCCAGATAGCCTATCTCGTCCTCGTCAAACTCCTCAAGGTGTACGCCGTAGCTGCCCTCGGCGATGCGGTTTGCATGCTCCGTAAGCCGCTTGAGAGGCATGGACACGAACACGATGAACCACACATTCACCGCAATCAGGTACACTGCCAGCACGATGAACATTGCTATGCCCCAGTTGGCAAGCCTGTGGCTGACAGCCTGAACGTGCAGGGCACCAGCACCGCCACCATCGGCGAGCTGGAGGCCGGTGCTTCCATCAAGGTCTTCGGCACTGTGGTTTCCGTGCATTCCACTGCGGCTGCCGAAAAAGGTGAGGATAATGGTGTTACCTACTGTGTTGAGGCAGTAAACAGATTTGAAACCTGTCTTATCAACACTGCTGAAGAAGCATTAAGCTACGTTGCAGAGGTTGACAGCCCCAATATCGGTGTTCTTCTCGATACATACCACATGAACATTGAAGAAAACTCAATCG
>JAZSQG010000122.1:0-3523 GCA_045537855.1 Oscillospiraceae bacterium | reverse complement strand
GACCGCTTGGCCTCCGACTTGGTCCGCGTGGCAGGCTTCTCGGCCTATTTCGTGGAAGTGTTCAAGGGCTGTCAGGACGACCTGATCCGCCGGACGGAAATGGGTCTGTAAGCCCCGATCGATGCGAAAATTCTGCGGGAGCGGCAGGGCCCGACAGGGTCCGGCTGCTCCCGCAGCTTCGAAAAGGACGGATAGTATGGAAGAAAAGATTCTCACCGGAAAGCTCTATGACATTCAGGGCTTCTCCGTGCAGGACGGCCCCGGCGTGCGCACCACCGCCTTTCTCAAGGGATGTCCCCTGCGCTGCCCCTGGTGCCACAGCCCGGAAAGCCAGGCCTTTTATCCCCAGCTGAGCTGGATCTCCATGCGCTGCCAGGGCACGGAGCTGTGCAAGTCCCGCTGCATCCGGGCCTGCAGCAAGGGCGCCCTCACTTTGGGCGAGACCCGGGAGGACGCCGTCAGCGGCAACATGCTGCAGATGGTCCATGTCAACCGGGACCTCTGCGACAACTGCGGCGACTGCGCAAAGGTCTGCTACCCCGGCGCCCTGTACATCTGCGGCAAGGACTACACCGTGGATGAGCTGGTGGCCCGGCTGCTGCAGGATAAGAAGTTTTATGAAAAGTCCGGCGGCGGCATCACCGTCTCCGGCGGCGAAGCCCTGAGCCAGCCGGATTTCACCGTGGAGGTGCTGAAGCGGATGAAGGAGGCGGGGGTGCACACCGCCCTGGACACCACCGGCTACGCCTCCTGGGAGACCGTCTCCCGGGCCCTGCCTTACGCCGACCTTTTCCTCTACGACCTGAAGCATATGGACAGCGAAAAGCACAAGGCCGTGGTGGGCGTGCCCAACGAGCCCATTCTGGAAAATGCCCGGAAGCTGGCGGCGGCCGGCGCCCGGCTGCAGGTGCGCATCCCGGTGATTCCCCTGTTCAACGACGATGAGGAAAACATCCGGCGCACGGCGGAGTTCTGCCGGGAGCTGGGCGACGCGGTGGAGACCGTGCAGCTGCTGCCCTACCACAACATGGGCGTCAGCAAATACCTGCGCATCAGCGACAAGCCCGTGGCGGAAGCCACGCCCCCCAGCGCGGAGAAAATGGAGCGCCTGCGGGACATCATGGCCGAATACGGCCTCCACGTGACCATCCACTGAGCAATATGCAGAACACCCCGGGATCCCGATGGGATTCCCGGGGTACTTTTTTTGTATCCGTATCGCGCTTTCTGCCCCGTCGAAGGGTTCAGCGACAGAAGGAATCAATATAATGGCTGATGCAGTCCCGGATGACCTGACGGGCCGTTTCGCTGCCCTGCACCTCGTCCACCACCGTTTCCTTGCCCTCCAGATTCTTGTACACCGTGAAGAAATGGCGCATTTCCTCAAAAATATGGGCGGGCAGCTGCTGAATATCCTCATAGCCGCTGTAGCTGGGGTCATTGACGCAGATGGCAATGATCTTCTCATCCATCTTGCCGCCGTCCTTCATGGTAATGACGCCGATGGGCTTGCAGCGCACCAGGGTCATGGGTTCGATGGCTTCGCTGCAGATGACCAGTACATCCAGCGGGTCCCCGTCGTCGCCGTAGGTGCGGGGAATGAAGCCGTAGTTGGCGGGATAGTGGGTGGCGGTGTGGAGAATGCGGTCCAGCATGATCAGGCCGGTTTCCTTGTCCAGCTCATATTTTTTCTTGCTGCCCTTGGTGATCTCAATGACCGCGATAAACTCCTCCGGGCGGATCCGCTTGGGGTCCATATCATGCCAGATGTTTGACATAGCATTCTTCCTTTCTGCCTCAGGGTGTGATGTTTTTACAGTTTATCAGAAAGCAGCATTTCGTACAAGCATCTTCTTTTTTGCCTTTCGACTGTTTCCCCCTTTACAAAGTTTCCGGCAATATGTTATAATTCTTTTGCGGAGATTGTCGAAATTATTTCGATTTTATCTCGGCTATAAAATCAGACAGGAGGATTTCACATGAAACGGAAACTTGCACTTCTGCTTACGCTTCTGCTCGTGCTGTCACTCTTCGCCGGCTGCGGCGGCGACCCTGCACAGAGCGGAAACGGCGGCGGCACCGCTGCGGGCGGAAACACAGGCAGCGGCGAAGCGGCCGGCGGGAACAGCGCCGGCGGCAGCACGGCCGATGACGGCGGCACGGAAACACCGCCCCCTGCGGACGACGATTCCCCCTACAAGTTTGCGGCAGGCAACTATCCGCTGGACGAAGAAGGCTTCCCTGCGGAAAAGTACGTGTATGAGCTCCCCTTCTGCACCACCGACGAAGTACTCACCAACTGGAGCACCAACTGGACGCCCCAGTACCTCCCCGAAGGGGGCTACTCCGATGTGCCCCTTTTCAAGGAAATGATGGAGATGACCGGCGTACACATGGAATGGTCGCTGGTATCTGCCGATACCCGGGCCCAGAACCTGAGCGTCATGCTGGCTTCCGATGACCTGCTGGACATTCTGGGACAGTTCAACTACTTCTACACCAGCGGCACCATGGAACAGGCCATTGAGGAGCAGTACATTGTCAACCTCCATGACTACCGGGATTATATGCCCAACTATCTGTGGGAGGTCCAGACCCGCAGCAAAAACAGCACCATCAAGGACACCGTGTTCTACAAGGATGATATCTGGGTGGCCTTCTTCGGCATGTATATCACCCCCCAGCATTCCACCGGCTACTTCCTGCGCCAGGACTGGATGGATGCTCTGGGGCTGGGCAAAGCCAGCGACCTTGTCACCTATGATGACCTCTACGAAGTGCTGCAGGCCTTCAAGGTGAACTATGCCGAGGCCTCTCCCATGATGGTCTACAGCACCTTTGAGCTGGAGCCTCTGAACTGGCTGGGCTACAACACCACGCCCCTCAACAGCGGCCTCACCTACCTCCGGGTCAAGGACGGCAAGGTCATGTTCACCGGCACCGACCAGGACGACAGGGAGCTGATGCAGCTGCTGAACAAGTGGTGGCTGGAAGGGCTTATCGACCCCAACTACTCCGCTTACACCAACACCAACACCATGATCAACGAGATCAGCAACAGCCAGCTGGGCTGCGCCATCTTCACCCCCTCGGAAATCGACGGTCTGGAGACTACCTGCATCGACCCGGACGTGGAATGGGCCCCCTATCCCCGGCTGCGGCGCAGCGCCGACCAGACCATCTACTGGGGCCTGAACGCCCGCCACACCAACTACGGCTCCGCCTCCGTTTCCGCCAGCTGCGAGAACATTGAGCTGGCCGTCACCTGGCTGGACTGGAACTACAGCGAATTCGGCTATGACTGGATGAACTGGGGCCCCGAGTCCGACACTGTGGACGGCAGGATCGATGAGGAAGGCGCCCTGGGCTACTTCTGGTACTATAACGAGGACGGCACGCGCCGCCTCACCGACTGGTGCCTGAACCATCCCGCCGGCTCCGCCTGGATCACCAACTGCATGGGCTACAACGAGCTGGCAGACCCCGGCGTGGAGGTATGGGAGCGCGACTATGCCTACGAGGG